>NZ_JBGUAW010000010.1 GCF_041821045.1 Thiohalorhabdus sp. Cl-TMA
AGTAGGTATTCAATCACCGACCGCGCCTCAAAATACATCAGGCTCCGGGGAGGGAGACAATCACCCGAGTCCTTACATCTAGAGGGGATGCTGGCGGACGGGGATCCCATTCCGGGTCAGGCCCCCATTGCTGAGCACCAGAAGAATCCTGTCTATAAGGACGGAACCTGGGCGCTTGTTGAGGTTGACCTCTTCCACCTTTCTGGCGAGGTTCGCCGGATCAATGTATCCCTCCCCGAACGCATTCTCGCGATCATTGACCGGGCCGCCAAGGAAGAAGGGGAGAGCCGGTCTGGCTTTCTAGCTCATGCTGCCTTGGATTATCTGGGGCACCGTCCGCGAGCTCGTTAAGGTCATTGAGCGTCCGGATAGCCGTGAACCACGGGGATCAACCTAAGGTGTTGATGTTTAATAAACTTATTCTTATTGAAAGAAAGCCGAAGCAATCAGGGCCTTTTGCGAAAAATCGGATTTAAGGGGCCCTTCGGGCCCTCTTTATTTCGCCGAGGCTGCATAGCTAAGAGTCCGGATAGTGGGCAGTGGGGCGCTCCAGTGGCAATCTCCCATAATGCAGCTTAATCTCTCTCCAGTTCTACTGGTTGAGATAACTACACTTTTGGGATCTAACCGAGGTTCGTCCCGCACGAGACGGGGCCAAACGGCCGGCGGACCGTTCCGGTCTTTTCGCCGTCTTCCCCTCCTCGACCTCCCGGTTTTCCCAGAACCGTTGGGCTTGGCCCAGCGGATTCAGCTCGCTGTTCGGCGGGGCGAACGTGCGATCGCGTTTCTCTTGCTTCCTGCCTTAGCCGGTCGGCTTCCTGGGCAGCCCCTTCCGTCAATTTGTCGGTTTCCACCTGGGGCCGCTCGGGCCTGCTCCTGGGCAGTCCGTTCGTCCGCGGCCTGGGCGTGGGCCGCGGATAGACCAGACCCGTTGTTTGCACCTTCAGGTTTTTAGGCAGGGGGCAGCTCGGTGTCGGCATCGAAGGCGGACTCCTTGTGTATCTGGGCGCGTAGGAGGGGCTGCAACCAAGGAAACGAGGAGCCCGACAACCCCAGGGGTGGCAGCCCCCGCAGGCCTACAGGTTGTCGACTGACAACCCTGATGAGATGCTGTCAATATCCATCATCTAGGTGAAGGGTGGATGTCGAGGAAGAGGCATTCAAAAAACGAGGTGGGGTATGCCCTGCGTCACGCAGAATCTAGGGGCTGGTGAGTGGATGTGACGGAGGCCATGCCTGGGGGAAAAGGTAGTGCCCCTACAACCTGCAAGAATGCCGCTGCGGGGAGCACTGCATATCCTCTAGCTGGGGCACCCCCAAGAACCCGAACAACCATGCCAAGCAGACCCGGGTGGTGGTGGACTATTGCATTGGCGAAGTTGCTGAGACCAAGGGGTAGGGCCATGAAGGAATACGACTTCAGGTTGAAGTTCCGGCTCGGAAGCGCCAATGAGGATGCCGGGAAGTACCTGGAGGCGCTTGCGGAGGTGGGATGCGACGATGCCTTGGTAGGGGTGGGCCAGAATGGCCGGGTCTCGCTGCACTTCATCCGGGCGGCGGATAGCGCCATGGAGGCCCTAACCAGTGCGGTCGCCAATGCGCGCAAGGCCATCCCGGACGCGAAACTGATCGAGGCTGACCCCGACTACGTGGGGGTAACCGACATCGCCGACTTCTTTGGGGTGTCCCGCCAGAATGTGCGCAAGCTCATACAGAGCAAGGGGGCCTCGTTCCCCGATCCGGTCCATGAGGGCAATCCCTCCCTCTGGCATCTGGCGGATGTTCTGAGGTGGTTCCAAGAGGAGGGACAAAAAGGCTTCTCAAGCGAAGCCCTGGAGGTTGCTCAGGTCACCATGCAGCTAAACGTGCTCAATTGCTGCATGAAAGCTTCTGTGGCTTCTGGGAACGGCTTTTATTTCGATGCCCGGGCGCCTAGTGAAGAGCTACGAGCGGCCATGGGGTAAATCGCCGGCTTGGGTATCAGGAGAAGGGCACCCGCAAGGGTTCGGGTGCCCTTCTTTGTTTGGGCAGGGGAGGATAGGGTCGAGGGGCCAGCTGAGGTGCAAAAGGTGGGGCGCGCGGTGGCAGCTATGGACTTTCGGGCTGGGGTCGCTCCGCGCCTTGGGCTCGTTCATCGCTGGGTACCAGGCGTACCTCGAAGTGGGTTCCTGTGGCCTCCGCATAACGGCGAAGGGTTTTCCAGGTGGGCATTTGACGGCCACTTTCCAAGCGGGCCACTGCTGGCTGGTTGGTATGCATCCGTTCAGCCACTTCGCTCTGGGTGAGGGCGGCCCGTTGCCGCGCGGCGATCAGTTCCCGGGCCAGGGCGTATTCGGGCGCCAAGTCGTGGTAGTGCTCGCTAAACTCCTGGCCTTGGAGAAATTCCTCTTTCATTTCCAGGAGTTTCTTACCCATCATCTACCTCCTTGCTCCGCTCCTTGGCCAGTTTATAGCAGGATTAGTAGTCGACCGGCTCGAGAAGGGGCTGGATCTTGGCCACCATTTCCTCCCATAGGGCCTCTGGGATGCGGGTTATTGGATCTCCCGCGCGGGCGCGCCAGTCTAGAGAGCGCACCTGATCGGCGAGGATAACTCCGGAAAGATTAGGTACGGTATCCAAGGAAACCTCGAATGGATACCCTTTTGCCTGGTTTGTGACTGGGCAGATCAGCACCAGGCCGGTTTTGTGGTTGAAGGCTTGGGGGCTGACCACCACTCCAGGCCGCCAGCCTCGCTGCTCATGTCCGGCCTGCGGGTGGAATCGGAACCAAAGGGCATCGCCCTGCTGGGGCGTTGCAGGTTGGGGGGCCATTACAGCTCATTGCCTTCGGGTCCGCCCCAATCCACTTCCTTGTGGAGGTTTGCCTCGGTAATCCCGTCCAGGAGCGAATCCAGGGAATAGGACGGCCTGGAGCGGGCCGGACGGATTACCAAAGTATGGTCTTCTACCTCGATCTCCACCTCGTCTTTCAGGAGAAGCCCGGACTGCTCCAGCAGGGGTTGGGGGATCCGAACCGCCGCGCTGTTACCCCACTTGCTTACCGAAGACCGCATAGTGATACTCCGCGTTTTTGTTTCTACAATGTAGATCCTACCAACCCCAGCTAAGTTCCGCCAATAACTGATTCCCAAAAGCGGCATGCTGGGGCTTCTGAAGGCAGGACCCCGGGATGCAAAGGCCCCGCCAAGGGCGGGGCCATACCGGGTCAGGAACCCTTTACGGGCCCTTCGCCAGCTTCCCGGGCTTACCCCAGTTTCTGGGCCAGGTCGCTAGCCCGCAGGTGCGTATACCGTTTAAGCATCCGCAGGTCCTTGTGGCCGGTTACGCTCGCGATTTCCATCAGGCCCAGTTCGGTGCGCTCGAAAAACCGGCTAGTGGCCTCGTGGCGCAGGTCGTGGAAGCGCAGGTCCTCGATTTCCGGAATCCCCTTGTTCCGGGCTTCCCGGTTCGCACGTTTGATGCACCGCTTCCAGGCGAGCCGGGCCGCGTTGTCCGACAGGGGGATGACCCGCCCGTCCAGGGAGCGGGGCAGGGCCTGGAGCACCGCGAGCGCTCGGGTCGACAGGGGCACCGAGCGGGCCTCGCCGTTTTTGGTTTCGGGCAGGTGGGCGGCCCGGGTGGTCAGGTTGACGAGGTCCCAGCGGAGGCGCAGCAGCTCGCCGCGCCGCATGGCCGTCTCCAGGGCCAGCTGGATAAACGGTTTGATCCAGGGGCATTCCGCCTGGGCGGCGGCCCGCAGGATCCGCTCCTCTTCGCCGGGCTGCAGCCGCCAGTCCCGGCCCTTGGAGGGGCGGGGCATGCGGATATTGGCCACCGGGTTGGCGATCCCCGCGATGCTCCATTCCTTGCGGGCGACCTCGTAGAGGTTGGACAGCAGCGCCAGGTCGAGGCGGACGGTGTCGGGCCCCACCTCCTGGAGCCGTTCGTCGCGGTAATCGGCCACATCCATCCCCCGGACCTTGCCGAGCGGCCGTTCGGTGATCTTATGGCCCAACAGCTTCCCGATCCGGTAGCTCTCTTGCACCCGGCTCTTCTTCCCCGGGGTCACCTCCCGCCGGTAGCGCTCCAGCGCTTCGCCGAGGGTGGTTTCCTCGGCCTCCGAGGTATCCTCCCAGACCCCGGCGTCCATCTCCGATTCGATTTTTCGCGCCCACTGCTCGGCCTGGGGCTTTTTCGTGAAGGTCTGGGTCTGGTCGGGGTAGCCCCGCCGTCGAACGATGACCTGCCACCGGTTCCCGCGCTTGCGGATGCTTGCCACGGATCTTGCTCCTTTTGCTTTGGCCTGGTGTGTCTCCTGGGACACAGTCTAGGGCGCCGCAAGCCGCTTGGGAGCTACCCCCCTTTTTCGGCGGAGTGTGACAAGGCGGGGTGGGACCAAAAAAAAGGGCTTGCGGCGAAATCCGCAAGCCCTTGATTCAGCGGGGTTTTCATATGGTGGAGCCGAGGGGAGTCGAACCCCTGACCTCCAGAGTGCGATTCTGGCGCTCTCCCAACTGAGCTACGGCCCCGATAGCGGGCGGAAAACGCCCGCTGGAAGGCAGTACTCTAACGAAAGTCCTGGCCCTCCGCAAGCGAAGCGGTGCTCAGGTCTGTACCTGGGGACGCAGTCCCATGAGCGCGGCGATCCCCGCCAGGAACAGGCCGGCCAGCAGGGCGATGGGTCCGATGCCGGTCCCGAGCACGGTCATGGCCCAGCCCTGGTTGAAGACCACGCCCAGGTAGAGCATTCCCGAATGGAAGACGGCGGCGATGAGGAACAGCCAACTGATCACCTGCTTGAAGGCGGAGGGCACGGCCAGGAACATCAGCAGTATGCCGATGACGATATTGGCCATGGATTCCAGGTTGCCGTGAGCATGCGGCCCCCCTTTGATGGAATTGACGGCTTCTTCCTCCACCTTCATCAGGTTGTTCAGGGCCAGCAGTGCCTCTCCGGTCACCACCGCGGGCTCGTCGGCCATCATGAAGCCACTCTGCACCTGCTGTTCCAGGGTGGAGAACCGCTCGGCCTTCTGGCCCTGGGCCTCCGCCACCGGACCGGACAGGTTGCTGCTCATGACCAGCCCGAGGGCGGCTGTGGCCACGAAATAGATCAGGCCGAAAACGATGTTCTTCTTGCCTTCCATCAGCGGATCTCCTCCTCATTTCGGGCTTCCGGATGCGCTTCGAGCTCTTCGGCGGTGAAATACTTCCGCCCGTGGATCATGGCGGATACCAGCGAGCGGCGTTCGGTGACCTCGTGCACGGCCACCATCACCAGGTGGAGTACGACGAAGCCGAGAATGATCCAGAATCCGGTCTCGTGCACTGCTTCCCAGAGCTCGCCGAGCTCCGACGGGCTGGTGAACATGGTGGCGCCGGTGGTTACCTGGCTGAGGCCGACCACCAGGAAGGCCGCATAGGCCAGGCCGGCGAGGGGGTTGTGTGCCCGGTAGAAGGGACGTTCTCCGCGAAAGCCGCGAAGGTAGTGCCGGATGGTGGCGCGAGCCGTCTGCCATTGGTCGGAAGTGTGGGGCAGTACGTCGCGCCAGGATCCGCTGCCGGGCGCGATGAACAGCCACAGGATCCGGGCCAGCAGGCCGGCGCCGAACACGTAGCCGATGCTCGCGTGGATAGTAACCAGGAGATGCTCGCCGTCCTCGGAAAGGCCGAGGGTGTGCTCGCCCATGATCATGGCGCCCAGGGCGAACTGCGCGAGGACGGCAAGGGCGATCCACCAGTGCAAGATCCGCACGACCGGATCCCAGACGCGGCGTCCATAGACAGGCGTGTCCTCCACGGGAGCTCCTTGAGATGGCAGCGAAAATCCCTTCGGGGAAGTATAGGCAGAAGGCGCCGAGCATTGTCCAGCAAAGGTGGACGCCGCCCGAGGCGCGGGCTACCATTGGGCCGATTCCAACCCGCCCCACGGCACCACAGCACCCCATGAATCCGCACCAATACTGCGCCGAAAAGGCCGCGTCCAGCGGCTCGAGCTTCTATTACGCCTTCAAGTTTCTGCCCCCCCGCAAACGGGAGGCCATCCAGGCCCTGTACGCTTTCTGCCGGGAGGTGGACGATGCGGTGGACAACGTTTCCGATCCCGCGGCGGCAGCGGCCCGCTTGGCCTTCTGGCGCGGTGAGGTGGAAGAGGTGTTCGGCGGGCGTCCCCAGCACCCCGTGGGGCAGGCCCTTGCCGAGGCGTGCACCCATTTTCAGCTCGACAAGGCCTATTTCCTGGAGATCATCGACGGCGTGGAGATGGATCTTCATACCCACCGCTACGAGTCCTTTTCCGACCTCCAGCTCTACTGCTACCGCGTCGCCTCCGTGGTGGGACTGCTTTCCATCGAGATCTTCGGCTACGGCGATCGCGGCACCCGGAAATACGCGCACAAGCTCGGCATTGCTTTCCAGCTCACCAACATCCTGCGCGATGTGGGCGAGGACGCCGGGCGCGGCCGGATCTATATCCCCCAGGAAGACCTCCGGGCGCACGGCGTGGCGGAAGGGGATATCCTGGAAGGACAGCCTTCGGAGGCCTTTTCCCGGCTGATGGATTTCGAGATCGACCGGGCCCTGGATTACTATCGACAGGCGCTCGAGGAGCTTCCGGAGTGCGACCGGTACAATCAGCTTCCCGGCCTGATCATGGCCGCCATCTACCGCAAGACCCTGCAGGAGGTGGCGGAGGCCGAGGAGAGTGTCCTGAGGCACGAGATCCGGCTGACCCCGCTGCGCAAGTTTTGGATTGCCTGGCGGACCTATCGCGAGGAGCGCAAGCGGGCCAAGCGGGTGGCAAAGCATTGAAAGGCAGGAGGGTATAGTGACAGGGGAAACGGGAGGCTCCCAGGAAGGCGCCCTGCGGGGGCGGGTCTATCTGGTCACCGGCGCCGGATCGGGTCTCGGCCGGGCAGTGAGCCTGGCCTTCGCGGCAGCGGGGGCCACCATGGTTCTGCTGGACAAGGAGGTGGCCCACCTGGAGGCGGTCTACGACGAGATCGAGCAGGCCGGGGGACCCCAGCCCGCCATCTTCGCCGTGGACCTGGCGGGCGCACAGCCCGAGGATTACAGCAAGCTGGCGGAGACCCTTGAGGAGGAGCTGGGCCGGCTGGACGGCGTGGTGCACGCTGCGGCCATCCTGGGCGCCCTCGCGCCGCTCGAGCACTTCTCCCCGGAGACCTGGGACAAGGTTCTGCGCGTGAACCTGACCGCCCCTTTCCTGCTCACGCAACCGCTCCTCCGCCTCCTCCAGCAGGGGCAAGACCCCACCGTGACCTTCGTCAGTGATTCGGTTGGCAGCGAGCCCCATGCCTATTGGGGCGCCTACGGCGTGTCGAAGGCGGGGGAGGAGGCCTTGGCCCGGATGCTCGGCGAGGAAACCGAAAAGGCCGGCATCCGGGTGAATATCGTGGAGCCCGGTCCCATGCGGACTCCCCTCCAGGAGGAAGCCTTCCCCGCCGCAACGCCGGAGGAGCTGCCCGATCCCGCCGAGCTGACCCAGCTGTTCCTTGAGCTTGTCGCTCCCTCCGGCGCTCCAGCCCACACGCGGCGCCTGACTCCCGGGGATCTGCCCGTCTAAATCTATCCCGCGGATGGGCCCGGTCTCCCGGTTTTTCGGGGGAGCGTTCCAAACGGGCCAACGGTCGGCCGGGATTGTCCGGTTTGGCGCACTCGGCGGGCCTGCGGTTCCGGGAACTCCCGGGCCACTGCCTAGTCAGCGCTGGTATAGGAATTGCAGCTAGGTGCGTGGAGCCTCTCCATGAAGCGGGCGCGTCTTTCTGAACCGGCGGCCCCTTCGCGGCGGGGTTGAATCCCGGCGGCATTCTCGACTGAGCAGGGTTCCGTGGAGAATGCCGATGGGTTCGTGGAAAACAGGTCGCACCCATGCGGCCCGGCCGGCCGGGCCGGAAAACCTAATCCCGGTTTTGAGGTAAAGACGAATGGATCTGTCGCTAACCCAACAAATCCTCCTATGGGGATTTCTGGTGGCCGTGGTGATCGGAGCGGTTGCCAACAAGACCAACTTCTGCACCATGGGCGCGGTGTCGGACTGGGTGAACATTAATGACACCGGCCGCATGCGCTCCTGGCTGTTCGCCATGGCCGTGGCCATTACCGGGGTGCTCATCATGGGCATGACCGGCGTGATGGATCCGGCCATTACCGCCGACGGCAACCAGACCTTTCCCCCCTACCGCACCGCCAACTTCGCCTGGCCCCGCTACCTCCTGGGCGGGCTGCTGTTCGGCGTGGGCATGACCCTGGGCAGCGGTTGCGGCAACAAGACGCTGGTCCGGATCGGCGGCGGCAACATCAAGTCGGTGGTGGTGCTGGCGTTCCTCGGGCTGGGCGCCTATCTCATGATGTTCAACACCACCGCGCAAAAGCTGCTTATCGTGCCCCTGCAGCCTGCCTCCTTCAATTTCGCCGCCATGGGCGCCCCGGACCAGTCCCTGGGCGGCATCGTGGGGGCCTTGCTGGGCGTCTCCGGCGCCACCATGAACTACGTGCTGGGCGCCATGCTGGTGATCGGCCTACTGGCCTTCGTGTTCAAGTCCGTGGATTTCCGCGCCCGCTTCAACAACATCCTCGGCGGCGCGGTGATCGGCCTCGGCGTCCTGGCCGCCTGGTTCGTGACCGCCGGCCCCTTGGGCAAGAAGTGGATGGAAGAGCTGATGTTCGCGGTGCAGCCGCCCGTTCAGCACGCCGCCGCCCAGTCCTACACCTTCGTCTCGCCGGCGGGGGATCTGGGCCGGTGGATCACCGGGGGCTTCGGCACCAACCTCCTCAGCTTCGGCCTGATGGCCCTCGCCGGGGTGGTGGTGGGCTCCCTGGTGTGGGCCCTGGTAAGCCGGACCTTCCGCTTTGAATGGTTCGCCTCCTGGAAGGACGCCGGCAACCACGTCATCGGCGGCTTCCTCATGGGAATCGGCGGCGTCATGGGCATGGGCTGCACCATCGGTCAGGGCGTGACCGGCATCTCCACCCTGGCGCTCGGCTCTTTCCTGACTTTTGGCTCCATCGTCATCGGCGCCGCACTGACCATGAAAATCCAGTACTACAAACTGGTCTACGAGGAAGAGGCCACCTTCGGCAAGGCACTCGTTGCCGGCCTGGCCGACATGAAGCTGCTCCCCAACGGGATGCGCTCTCTGGAGCAGATCTGAAACCGGGCGAACCGGTATAGCATCCTCTCAGCAGGTTGCTCGTGCCAGCCCCCGCTTTTCGCGGGGGCTTTTTTGTGGAAAGACACAGAAAAAAGAAAATGCCAAACCGCCTAGAAAACAACGGCAGGAGTGCCCCAGACCTTGGAGGAGAAGGCGGCACTATTCGCCGTAGGCAGGCTGGAGCCCGCCTCCGGCTCTAGGATTTTGTTTTCGCCGTCCTTGTCGTTTCTTGGCGCGCTTGGCTACTTGATGTTGCTTTTTGGGTTATGAAGCTGAGCGCGCCAACCGGAAGCCCGTAAAAGGCCAGCGGGCGTCGGTGGGGAAGAAATTGCGGTAGGTGGTGCGGATGTGGGAGCGGGGAGTGGCGCAGCAGCCCCCGCGCAGGACCATCTGGTTCACCATGAACTTGCCGTTGTATTCCCCCACGGCCCCTTCCGGGGGCTGGTAACCGGGATAGGGCAGGTAGGCGCTGCCGGTCCATTCCCAGACGTCACCGAGCATCTGCGCGGGCGCCCGGCTGCCCTCCGGTGCCGTAACCGGATGGAGGTGGCCGTCCTCCTGAAAGGCCCCCTGCGGACCGGGGCACTCCCGGGCCGCCACTTCCCATTCCGCCTCGGTGGGAAGCCGGGCCCCGGCCCAGCGGGCATAGGCGTCGGCCTCGAAGTAGCTGACGTGACACACGGGCTCGCTCGGATCCACCGGGCGCTGGCCGCCCAGGGTGAAGACCGTCCAAGAGCCGTCGCCGTCCTTCCGCCAGTACTGAGGGGCCTCCCAACCTTCCCGGCCCACATGGGCCCAGCCTTCCTCCAGCCACAGCTCCGGACGTTGGTAGCCACCGTCGGCGATGAAAGTCAGGAATTCCCCGCAGGTCACCGGACGCGAGGCGATTCGGAAGGGCTCCAGAAAGACCCGGTGCGCCGGTCCCTCGTTGTCGTAGTGGAAGGCGCCGCCGGGATGGCCGATCTGTCGGATCCCCTCCGCAAAGTCGATCCAGACCTGTTCCGGGGCCGTGCGCTCCGGGGCGGTAGCAGGCGTCTGATAGACCGGATCCAGCGGGCTGCAGCTGAACAGATGCTTGAGGTCCATGAGGATCAGCTCCTGATGCTGCTGCTCGTGGTTGAGTCCCAGCTCCACCAGGTCGGCGATTTCCCCCGCCTCGTCGGAGTCCAGGAGGGTGGTCACCGCCCGGTCGACATGCCGTCGGTAGGCATGGACCTCGTCGAGGCTCGGTCGGGTGAGCAGGCTGCGCTGCGGCCGGGGATGCTGCTCTCCGATGCCGTTGTAATAGGAATTGAAGAGCACCCGGTACTGTTCGCCGTATGGCTGGAAGTCCGGCTGGTGGCCCTCCAGGATAAAGGTCTCGAAGAACCAGGTAGTGTGCGCGAGGTGCCACTTGACGGGGCTCGCCTCGGTCATGGACTGGGCCAGGCAGTCCTCTGCGGACAGCGGTGCGCAAAGGGCCTCCGTAGCCTCCCGGACGGCGTGGAAGCGGCCAGCGAGTGTGTCGGAGGCTTGGCCGGAGGGGAAGGGTTCTTGCAGGTTTTCCATGGCTTCCTGATCCGGGACGGGAAAGGGAACAAACCTAAATACAAGGTCTTAGTAATGCAAGAGCAGGACGTCCCGGTCAATCCGGGACTTCTGCAGCGGGGCAGGAGGCGCGCAGGGGGCAGGCGCCACAGCGGGGCTTCGGCTTGCAGTAATCCTTGCCCAGGGCGACGATCAGGGCGTGGTATTCGTTGTACAGTGCGCGATCCGCGGGCAGCGCCTCCTGAAACCGGGTCTGTATGGCGGTATAGGAAAGCCCGGACTCCAGCAAGCCCAGGCGCTCGAAAATCCGGCGGGTATAGGCGTCCACCACGAAGATGCGGTGCCCCAGGGCGTACAAGAGGATGGAGTCGGCGGTTTCCTCCCCCACGCCCTTGACGGCGAGGAGGCGCACCCGCAGCGATGCGGTGGGCTCCCCGGCCAGATGGGCGATGTCCCCATCCGGACATTCCCGGAGCAGGAAGCGGCACAGGGCCTTTAGCCGCTGGGCCTTGACGTTGAAATAGCCGGCCGGACGGATGTGGGCTGCCAGCGCCTCGTCGGGCGTGTCGAGGATGGCGCGTGGCGCCAGGCAGTCCGCCTCCCTGAGGGCGGCAATGGCGCGCTCCACGTTGGTCCAAGCGGTGTTCTGCGTGAGCACGGCCCCCACGGCCACCTCGAAGGGGGTGTCCGCCGGCCACCAGTTCTGGGTGCCGAAGGCCGTGTACAGGGTGTCGTGGATGTCGCGGAAGCTCGCCATGGGATTGAAGTGCCAGCCCGGTTGCAAAAGGGAATACGGACCGGACCCGCAGAGCGGGGTAGGGTACGGTCAGGGGCCCATTCCCGCCCAAGGCGGTCCGGAACCGAAAGCGTGCCGGTACCCGGCGCGTTTCAGCGGTCGTCCTGGCCCGCCGCCCGGCGCAGCCTCGTCACTTCGCCCTCGTCGAGCTCGCGCCACTGGCCGGGCTTCAGGTCCCGGGGCAGGGAAACGGGGCCGTAGCGGGTGCGCAGGAGCCGGCTGACCGGATGGCCCACGGCTTCCAGCAGCCGGCGCACCTCGCGTTTGCGCCCTTCGGTGAGCACCACCCGCAGCTCGGCGTTTTTTCCCCGCGTCGGCAGAAGCTCCACCCGCGTGAAGCGGGCCGGACCGTCCTCCAGCTCCACGCCGCTTTGCAGCCGCTCCGCGACCGCCGCATCGGGGGCGCCCCGCACCCGGACCCGGTATTCCCGCTCCACCTCGCGAGCGGGGTGCATGAGGGCGTTCGCGAGCTCCCCGTCGGTGGTAAGGAGAAGCAGGCCGTTGGTGTTCACGTCCAGACGGCCCACCTGGATCCAGCGGCCTGCTCCGGGATCGGGAAGGCGGTCGAAAACGGTGGGGCGGCCCTGGGGGTCCGAGCGGGTACAGACCTCCCCTACGGGCTTGTGATAGGCCAGGAGGCGGGTCTCGCCGTCCGCTTGGCGGCGGGAGAGCGTTTTCCCGTCAATGGCCACGTTGTCCTCTGGGCCCACTTGATCGCCGGGCGCCGCCACCTGGCCGTTGATGGTAACGCGCCCGGCGACCACCCAGCGGTCGACCTCCCGCCGGCTTGCCACGCCGGCTCGGGCCAGGGCCTTCTGGACCCGCTCAGCCATGGTCGTCCACTTCCGGAGTGCCGGGATCGTCGGTGGATGCCTCGTCTTCCGCGCCGCCGTCCGGATCCAGGTGGGCCGCGAGGGCGGCGATATCGGCCTCCTGGACATCCTTGAGGGGCGGCAGCTCGTCCAGGCTGCTCAGGCCGAAATAGCCGAGAAACTGCCTGGTGGTCCCGTAAAGGGAGGGACGCCCGGGGACTTCCTTGCGCCCCACCACCTGGATCCATTCGCGCTCCGTCAGGGTCTTGAGGACCCCCGAGCTGAGGCTGACGCCGCGGATGTCCTCGATCTCCGAGCGGGTGGTGGGCTGTCTGTAGGCGATGATGGCCAGGGTCTCGAGAACGGCCCGGGAAAAGCGCGGCGGCCGGCTCTGATGGAGACGGTGAATCCAGGGGGTGGTGTCTGGATGGGTCTGAAACTGGTAGCCCCCGCTTGTGTCCACCAGATGCACGCCCCGGTCGGCGTACTCCGCCTGCAGCTCGCCGAGGACCGTCTCGAGGTCCTCCCGCCCGGGGGCGGTTTCTTCATCGAAGAGACGCTGGAGCTGCGCAATGGAAAGGGATTCCTGCGCGGCGAACAGGGCGGCTTCGACGATCTGGCGCAGCTTGGCGGTGTCCCGGGTCATGGCACGCGAATATAGAGTGGGTGGAGCGCCTCCACTTGGACCAGCTCGATCATCTGTCCCTTGGCCAGCTCCAAGAGGGCGAGGAAGGTTACCACCAGGCCCTCTCGGCCCTCGTGGTCATCCAGCAGCTCGGTGAAGCGGTAGGCGGTGGCACCTTCCAGGCGGGCGAGCACTTCGCTCATGCGCTGGCGCACGGTGAGTCCCTGGGGACCCACCTCGTGCTCCTTGTGCAGCTGGCCACGCTGCAGGACCCCCTGAAAGGCCTCCAGGAGGTAGAGCAGGGAGGCCTCGGCCCTGGGGGCTTCGGCCTCCGGATCCACGGGGGCGCGGGCAACGAAAAAGTCCCGTTCCCGGCGGGGCAGCCGATCCAGGGCCTCGGCGGCCTCCTTGAAGCGCTCGTATTCCTGGAGCCGTCGTATCAGCTCGGTGCGCGGATCCTTCTCCTCGTCCTCCTCGTCGGACGGAGGGCGGGGCAGCAGTATGCGGGACTTCATCTCCGCCAGCGTGGCCGCCATGACCAGGTACTCCCCGGCCAGATCGAGGCGGTTCTGGCGCATGAGCTCCACGTACTGCATGTACTGGTGCGCCACCGCCTGGATGGAGATCATAGAGATGTCCAGGCGGTGGCGGCGGATCAGGTATAGCAGCAGGTCCAGGGGGCCCTCGAAGGAGTCCAGGAAGACCTCCAAAGCCTCCGGTGGGATGTAGAGGTCATCGGGGAGCTGTACCAGCGGCTCCCCGTGTACCCGCGCGACGGCCTCGCTGTCGCTCATGTACATGTCCGTCCGAGGCTCAGCGGCCGAGCCCCATGACGGAGCGCGTCTCGGCGAGGGTCTCCTCGGCGACGTACTCTGCCTTGCGGTTGCCTTCCTCCACCAGCGCCCAGACCCGCTCCGGGTCCGCGGCAAGGCGTTCGGCCTGCTCGCGAATGGGTGCCTGCTCGGCGAGCACCGATTGAATAACCGGTCCCTTGCAGTCGATGCAGCCGATTCCGGCGGTGGTGCAGCCTTCGTGGGCCCAGGCCCGGGTTTCCGTGTCGGAGTAGACCTGGTGGAATTCCCAAACCGGGCATTTCTCCGGGGTGCCCGGATCCGTGCGCCGCACCCGGGCCGGATCGGTGGGCATGGTGCGGATCTTCTCCTCCACCGCGTCCGGAGCCTCGCGCAGCCCGATGGTGTTGCCGTAGGATTTGGACATCTTCTGCCCGTCCAGGCCCGGGAACTTGGCGTCGGGTGTGAGCAGCGGCTCGGGCTCGGGCAGGATCTCCCGGCCCCGTCCCTCCAGGTCCCCCAGCAGGCGCTCGAAGTCGTCGCGGCCGAGGTTCGTCTGCTCCTCCAGCAGGACGCGGCCCTGTTCCAGTGCCTCCTCATCGCCGGATTCCCGCCAAGCGGCGCGCAGCTTCTTGAACCGGCCCGCGGCCTTCTTCGCCATCTTCTTGATTCCCGACTCCACCAGGGCCTCGTGGTCGGGCTCCCGGCCGTACAGCCAGTTGAAGTGGCGGGCGAGATGCCGGGTGACATCCAGATGGGAGAGCTGATCCTCGCCCACGGGTACGCCATCGGCCTTGTAGATGAGGATGTCGGCGCTCTGGAGCAGGGGGTAGCCCAGGAAGCCGTAGGTGGCCAGATTGCGGTCCGCCAGCTTCTGCTGCTGGTCCTTGAAGGTGGGAACCCGCTCCAGCCAGGGCAGCGGAGTGATCATGGAAAGCAGCAAATGCAGCTCGGCGTGCTGCTTTACCGCGGACTGCACGAAGAGCACGGCCTTCCCGGGATCGATTCCCACGGCGAGCCAGTCCACCACCATCTCCCAGGTGGCCTCGGGAATGCCGCGCGGGTCCTCGTAGTTGGTGGTCAGGGCGTGCCAGTCCGCCACGAAGAAGAAGCAGTCGTTGGCCTCCTGCAGCGCGCGCCAGTTCTTGAGCACGCCGTGGTAATGGCCCAGATGGAGGCGGCCGGTAGGCCGCATGCCGGAGAGGATCCGCTTGCCTTGAGGCTGTTCCTGAGAGGTGGTGGTCATTTTCGGTTCGTTAGGAAAGGAATTGCAGCAGGGTTCGAATGTCCATGCCCGCCAAGCCCATGAGGGCATTGGACACGTAAAAGATGGGGCCGCCGATGATCAGGCCCAGCATGCCGGTGAACAACAGCACCAGCAGGATGGGCAGGCCGAAGGGCTCCAGGTAGGAGACCCAGCGGCTCGCCGGGCTGGGTAGCAGTCCAACCGCTACCCGGCCCCCGTCCAGGGGCGGAATGGGGACCAGGTTCAGGATCATGAGCACGGTGTTGATGAGGATGCCCGCCGCCCCCATGAGCATGAGGGGCTCGGCCAGATACGCCATCCCCGGCAGCATTCCCAGGGCGATGGCCGTTATCATGGTCCAGAATAGCCCCATGGCCAGATTGGCCACGGGTCCGGCCAGGGCCACGTAGACCATGTCCTGCTTGGGGTTGCGGAGGTTGCCGAAGGCCACCGGCACGGGCTTGGCCCAGCCGAATATGAACGGTGAGCCGAGCAGAACCAGGGCGGCGGGCAGGGCCACCGTGCCGATGGGGTCCACATGCCGGAGGGGATTGAGGGTCAGCCGACCCATGACATAGGCGGTGTCATCCCCGAACAGGCGGGCTACCCAACCGTGGGCCACCTCGTGCAGGGTGATGGCTAGGAGCACGGGCGGGGCCCAGACGACGATCTTCTGAATCAGGGTCAGTTCCATCGCGGAAGTATAGTGGTTGGCCGTGCTGCGGGGCAAACTGGGGCCGGCGAGAACATTGGGCCGCCAAAGGAAGTCCAAGCGGACCGGGAGGTGTTGACCGGCGGGGGAGGCCGCGTGCGGCGGCATGTCGGAATCGGGCAGTAGGTAGGATTTATGGGCGGATCAAATATCCTGTTTGCCCGGGTTGTGCGCATATGGAATTATCCCAGAATTCTAATTTACCCAGTCGAACAGGCGACCGCATACGCAGGAGCGCCAGGAGGAGGGCCTCATGGAAAAGCTGCTTATGGTAATGGTGAATACCGATCCCCGGCATGGGTCCGAGCTTGGTGCGCCGTTCTTCCAGGCTACCGTGGCCGCGGCCATGGAGTTCGAGGTTGAGGTGGTCATGACCGGTGGGGCCGGCGAGCTGGCCAAGAAGGGCGTTGCCGAGAACCTCTACGTGCAGGAAGGCAGCGACAAGACCGTCTATGACTTCATCAAGGACGCCCACGAAGCCGGCGTGAAATTCATGGCCTGCACCCCCACCCTGGATCTTCTGGGCGTGGACAAGGACGGTCTGATCCCCGAGGTCGAGGACATCGTGGGCGGTGCCTATGTCATTACCCAGGCGATGGACGAAGATACCTGCGTGATGACCTACTAGGGCATCCTCTCCGCATTACAAGGCCCGCCGCTAGTCGGCGGGCCTTTTTGCGTCGGGCGGAAAGAGCGGTCCGGCGGCTACTCCATGCGCTCGATGCGCGCGATCACCCCGAAGCGTGGATGGTCGAAGTAATAGAAGCGGTTGGGGAGCAGGCGCCGGCTCTGCTGCAGGGTGTGGTGCCGGACGTCGATTCCCCAGGGCATCCAGCGGCGCTGCTCCGTGAATTCCAGGTTCACCTCCAGGTGGGCATAGCGACCCTTGTAGAAGGTGAGCGAGCCCTGGATGCGGTCGCTGTCCCAGTCCCCGGCCATCCCCGGGGGAAGCCAATCACCGCCCAGGGCGACCCGTATGGGCCGGTCCACCGCTTCCCCCAAACCGGCGAAGCCGGAACGGATGCTGGCCGGCCAGGCGCCGCGCAGGGGAATGGGCTCGGCCTCCTTCCTAGGCGCGGCGAAGGGAACCGCGAGACCCTGGATGAGGGGCCGATAGTCCGCCGATTCGCTGAGCCGGTCCCAGAGCTTGTCCATGGGGTCTTCGCCGGCGGTGGGATCGGGGAGGCCCTCCCCCTCGGATTCCGGCTCCTTCTTGTCCTTCACCGGCCCGGCCACCCGCAGCGGATCGTCCCAGTAATCCTGGTGCTGGAACACCAGGTACCGCACGATGTAGGGGATCCGGTCCTCCCGGCTCAGATCCTCGGAGGCCCCCCAGGCCGCTCCGGCAGCCAGGGCCGAGCCCAACGCCAGCACCAGCAGGGAAAAATGCCGCACTATTCGCTCGCCTCGCTCTCTTCCGCTTCCGGTTGAACCGCGCGGACGGTGGCTCCTTCGAGCCATTCGAGGAAATCGCCGCTCCCCGGAACCGGGTGCGTCTCTGCCAGGGAGCGCAGGGACGCCACGCCCTGGTTGTGAATGGTATCCGGGTCCGCAGTGACCTGCAGGGCCTGATTGTACATCTCCGTGGCCTCCGCGCGCCTCCCCTGGGCGAGCAGGGAGAGGCCGAGGGCGAAGAGGAGATCCGCGCGGTTGTCCTGGTTGGTCAGTGCCTGGCGGAAATCGGTCTCCGCGGCGTCGAAGCGGCCTGCCTGCAGGTTGATCCGGCCCCGCAGCACCATGCCCTCCACGGATTCGGGATCCCGCTCGAGTAGGGCGGCCACATCGTGGGCCGCCCGGTCGAGATTGCCCCGCTGCAGCTCCATGGCGGCGACCTCGCCCAGCAGCTCCGGCTCGTTGGGGTTGACCTGGAGGGCCTGGCGGTACCGCTCCCCCGCTTCCTCCCAGCGCCCCAGACCGCGCAGCAGCCGCGCATAGGCGCTCAGCAGGGAGCTGTCCTCCGGGTGCGTCTCCAAAGCTTCCCGCAGCAACCGCTCCGCCTCCTCGGTCTGCTGACGCCGGGCGAGGAAATTGGCGTACTGGCTTATGGCCCGCAGATCGTCGGGCCGCCGCTCCAGGACGTTCTGCAGGATCCGCTGGGCCTCCTCGGGGCGGTTCAGGGAGTCCAGCAGATAGGCGTAGTACCGGGCGATGTCCGCTCGCGCGGGATCGGCCTCCAGGGCTCGCTTGTAGTGGGCCTCGGCCTCTTCAACGCGGCCGGTGTGCTCCAGGATCCAGGCGAGGTTGGAGAGCCGGTCGGCGGTGCTCGGGTGGCGGCGCAGAAGCTCCCGCGCGTAGCGCTCCGCCTCGGCATAGTTGGATTTGCTGTCCGCCTCCAGCATGGCGTAGTACAGCTCGTCGTCGGTAAGCAGCTCGAGGCTGCGGTCGCTCACCGCCGTGGCCACTTTCTCCAGGTAGGCGCCGGCTTCCGGAGAGACCGGGGACTGGAGGTCGAGGTGCTCTTCGCGCAGCCGCTTCAGGGCGTCCTGCTCCTCCTGGACGGCCTGCTCGATTCGGGTGCGCTCCTCGGTCAGGAATTCATCGATAAGCTTGCGGGTAAGCTGCCGGGTTTCCTCCTTGCTCTCCTCAAGAATGGACTCCCGCTCCTCCTCGGCCACCTGGCCCACCGCCTCCGAGAGGTTCCTCGAGAACTCCTCGCTGCGCAGGTGACTGTTGGTGGCCCGCTCGATGATGTCGCGGAGCATGGTGTGGATGTAGCCGAAGCCGAATACGCCGAGCAGGATGAGGATGAAAGTGCCCACCCGCATATAGAGCGCCAGGGTCGATTCCAGGCTGGAGGTCTCGTCGGCGAGGTGCTGCTCCAGGCTCTCGATCTGGGTCTGGTACTGCTCACGGATGTGGGTAAGGTCGCTCTCCAGTCGGGTAACCCGCTCCCGCAGCTCCTGGGCCTGCCGCCGAAGCTGGGAATTGTTCTCGCGGAGGATCTGCACCCGTTCCTGCAGGGCGGGATTGGAGCCGCCGGGTGCCCGTAAGTCGGGTCGGTCGGGTACCTGCTGGGCCAGACTGGAGGCGGCGCCCGCAAGGGCCCCGACCGCTAGGAAGAGGGCGGCAAGGAATTGAAGCAAGGCCCGGCGGAAATTCGGCAAGGACGGCTCCCCCCTAGGAACGGCGCATCTTGGAATCAGTGGGCGGTGGGCGGATGATGGGCGGCGATATCCGCGTCGGATAATCCCAGGATATAGAGCACGCCGTCCAGGCTGCTGTGAATGAGGTTGTAGGGGGCCTGCGCCCGCACCACCGGCTTGGCGTGGAAGGCCAGTCCCAGTCCCGCCTCGCCGATCATGGAGAGGTCGTTGGCCCCGTCGCCCATGACCATCAGCTGTTCGCTACTCAGGCCCAGCCGGTCCCGCAGCTCCCGCAGGGTGGCGGCCTTACGCTCGCCGTCGACGATATCCCCCAGTACCCGTCCGGTGAGCCGGCCGTCCGCCACCTCCAGGACGTTGGCGTTGGTGAAGTCGAGCTGGAAATCCTCGGTGAGACGGTCGGTGAAATAGGTAAAGCCCCCGGATACCACGGCCACCTTGAAGCCCAGGCCGCGTGCCGTTTCCACTAGGCGCCGCGCCCCGGGATTGGGGACGATCCGCTCCCGGTATACGGAATCGAGCACGGACTCGGAGAGCCCCTCCAGCATCTTGACCCGTTCCACCAAGCTGCCCTTGAAGTCCAGCTCGCCGTTCATGGCCCGCTCCGTGATGGCGGCCACCTGCTCCTTGACCCCGGCGTGCTCGGCGATCTCGTCGATGCACTCGACGGCGAGCAGGGTGGAGTCCATATCCATCATGAGCAGACCGGGCTCGGGGGTCACGGCCAGAGGCGGGAGAACGGCCAAGTCCACGCCCGCGCTTTCAGCAGCCGGGCGCAGCGCACGGGTCAGGTGCCGGGGATCGGCGGGCGCGCCCACCAGGGAGAGCTCCACCGCCGCGAAGGTGGGCGACAGCACCCGCATGGACGTGATCACCAGCCCCTGGCCATTGAGCGCCGCGGCCATCCCGGCCAGTCGGTGGCCGTCCAGCTGTCCGCCCAGGACCACTGCCCGGTAGCCGCGGTCCTCGGCACGCACGGTCCGCCATCCTCCTGCAAGGGCCCCCTCCATGGCCCCCCGCAGGGCCCGGTCCAGGCCTTCTCCGACGGGGCTGTTGGCGCCTTCGGCCGTGGCCGTGGCGAGTCGAAAGGTGCCGAACGCGTATTCCTCCGGCGCACCCATAAGCCCGGGCACCGCATCAAGGGCGTTACATGGACTCTCGGCAGCCGTGGAAAAGACGTTGATCCGGTAGGCGGTCTGGGCCATGTGGGTCTCCGTGGCGTGTCCGGCAATGCAGAGATGGTTGGGGGAGCGTTCAGGTGGCCTGCTGGGCCTCGGCGGCGCCTTCGTCCACTCGGGCGTCGCTTTCGAGCAGGGTCAGGACCTGGCGCACGCCTTCGATTCGGGTGGCCGGGTCACTCCAGTCGGCCTTGACGCGCAGCTCTCGGTCGCCGTGCAGGGCGAATCGCTCGGGGTCCTCCTGCAGGAGGGCCACCAGACGCTCCGGCCCCACATGGGGCCGGTGGGAGAACACCACCCGCCCGCCCACGGGGCCCGCCTCTAGACGCTCGATGCCGAGGCCCCGGGCGCGCAGCTTCAGCTGGGCCACCTCCAGGAGGTGGTGGGTGGAATCGGGAAGCCGGCCGAAGCGGTCCACCATTTCCTCGCGCAGGCCCTGCAGGGCTTCCCGGTCCGTAGCCGAGGCAATGCGCTTGTACAGCACCAGGCGCTCGTGCACGTCGGGCAGGTAGTCCTCCGGGATCAGGGTGGGGAGGTGGAGGTTGACCTGGGTGCCGTGCTCCTCTTCCTCCAGCTCGGTCTCCACCTCCACGCCGCGACCGGCCTTGAGATCCTCAATGGCCTCGTTGAGGAGCTCCACGTAGGTCTCGAAGCCTACCGCGTCGATGTGGCCGCTCTGCTCCTCGCCCAGGATCTCGCCGGCGCCCCGGATCTCCAGGTCGTGGTTGGCGATCAGGAAGCCAACCCCCAGGTCTTCCAGGGACTCGATGGTCTCCAGCCGTTTCTGGGCGTCAGCGGTGAGGCCTTGCCGGCTGTTCACCATGAGGTAGGCATAGGCCCGGTGGCTGGAGCGGCCTACCCGGCCCCGGAGCTGGTGGAGCTGGGCGAGGCCGAAGCGGTCGGCGCGGTTGATGACGATGGTATTGGCGCTGGGAATGTCGATGCCCGACTCGATAATGGTGGTGGTCACGAGCACGTTGAAGCGCTGGTGGTAGAAGTCGGACATGACGTCCTCGAGCTCGCGCTCGCGCATCTGGCCATGGGCCACGCGCGTGGTGGCCTCGGGCACCAGCTTCTCCAGCTGCTCGCGGGTGCGCTCGATGGTGCGCACCTCGTTGTGCAGGAAATACACCTGCCCGCCGCGCCGGATCTCGCGCAGGATGGCCTCGCGGATCAGGCCGTCGTCCCATTCGGAAACGAAGGTCTTCACCGCCAGCCGCTCGTCCGGCGGAGTGGCGATGATGGAGATGTCGCGGATGCCCGCCATGGTCTGGTTGAGGGTGCGCGGGATGGGGGTGGCGGTGAGGGTCAGCATATCCACCTCGGCGCGCCAGCGCTTGAGCCGCTCTTTCTGGCGCACGCCGAAGCGGTGCTCCTCATCCAGGATCACCAGGCCCAGGTCCTTGAAGGTGACGTCCTTCTGCAGCAGCCGGTGGGTCCCCACAGCGATGTCCACCTTGCCCGCGCGGATCCCCTCCAGGGCCTGGTTGACCTCCTTCTGCGACTGCATGCGCGACAGCAGCTCGATGCGCACGGCGGAGTTGACGAACCGTTCGCGCAGGCTGTCGTGGTGCTGCTGCGCGAGCAGGGTGGTGGGGGAGAGCAGCAGCACCTGCTTGCCGTTCTGTACCGCAAGGAAGGCGGCGCGCATGGCCACCTCGGTCTTGCCGAAGCCCACGTCGCCGCATACCAGGCGGTCCATGGGCTGCGGTGCCTGCATGGAGGCCAGCACTTCCTCGATGGCCTTTTCCTGGTCCGGGGTCTCCTCGAAGGGGAAATCGGCGGCGAAATCGTTGTAGGCGCTATCGGGCGGCGGGAAGGCATAGCCCTCCTTGGCGGCACGTTTGGCGTAGAGCTCCAGGAGCTCTGCGGCGGTGTCGCGGGCCTTCTTCTTGGCCCGGGCCTTGGCACGGCGCCACTGGTCACCGCCCAGCTTGTGGAGTGGCGCCTCTTCCTCCGCGGAGCCGGTGTAACGGCTGATGCGGTCGAGGGCGTCCACGGGCACGTAGAGCTTGTCGCCCCCGGAATACTCCAGCACCAGGTAGTCGCTGTCGAAGCCCTCGCCGCTGGGCAGGCGGGTGAGCCCCTGATAGCGCCCCACGCCGTGGTCCTCGTGCACTACGGGGCTGCCGATCTCCAGCTCGCCCAGGTTACGGATCACCGCCTCCGGGTCGCGCTGGCGCTTGCGGCTCTCGCGCCGGGGGAGACGGCCACCGAAGATCTGCGCTTCCGGAATCACGCGGACGGCCGGATCGCGCAGCATCAGCCCGTGCTCCAGGCTGCCCACCGTGAGCGCCAGGTTGGTGGTGGATGCGCAGAACGCTTCCCAGCCCGATACCTCGTTGGGGACCAGGTGCCGTTCGCCGAGCAGTTCCCGCAGGGTCTCCCGGCGGCCCGCGCTTTCCGCCACCAGTAGCGTGGGGGTGCCGCCGTGCTCGTTAAGGAAACGGGCCAGCTGGTCGATGGCCGCGTGCCGCTCGCGGGCGGCGGGGAAGGCCTGGGGCTTCTCCACGGGGGCGTCGCATGCGGCATCGCCGGCGGGCTCCTCGGAAAGCTCGATGCGGGCGAAGCCGCCGAGGCGGCGCTCCACGGTATCCGCGTCCAGGAACAGCTCCTCCGGGGGCAGGACCGGTCGCAGGGGATCCTTGGAGCGCACGGTGAAGCGCTCCCGGACCTCGTTGTCCCATTCCGCGGCTATCTCCGCCCGGTTCCCCGGGAGAGCGACGACGGCAGAATCGGGCAGGTAGTCCAGCAGGGTGACGGTGCGCTCGAAGAACAGCGGCAGGTAGTACTCGATACCGCCGGGCGCCAGCCCCTGTGACACGTCCCGGTAGAGGGGAATTTTGTGGGGGTCGCCTTCGAAGCGTGTACGGAAGGCGCTGCGGAAGTGCTGGATACCCTCCTCGTCCAGTGGAACCTCACGGGCCGGCAGGAGGCGGACCTCCTCCACCTGGCCGGTGGTCAGCTGGGACTCGGGATCGAAGTAGCGGATGCTGTCGATCTCCTCGTCGAACAGGTCGATCCGGATGGGCTGCTCGGTTCCTGCGGGGAAGAGGTCCACGATGCTGCCCCGGACGGCGAATTCGCCGGGCTCCTTGACCTGGGAGACGGCCTGATAGCCGGCCCGGTCGAGGCGCTCGCGGAAAGATTCGGGGTCGAGGGTGTCGCCCACGCGGGTCCAGAGGGCGAAGCGGTCGAGGAACTCCGCCGGCGGCAGGGCCTGGGAGAGGGCGGCCCAGGGCGCAAGCAGGATGCCTCCCCCGCCGTTGTGAAGGTGATAGAGCGTGGTCAGGCGCTGGTTCACCAGATCGGCGTGCGGGGCGAAGGTGTCGTAGGGAAGGGTCTCCCCGTGTGGAAACAGGTGGATGTCCCCGGACAGCTCCGCCCCGCCGTAGAAGCGCAGCTCCGCGGCGAAGCGCTGCATCTGGGAAATGTCCCGGCAAACCACCAGCATGGCCCCGTCGTGGCCGCGATAGGCGGTGAGCAGGGCGAGGGCGGCTGCTCCGCCCCGCAGGTTGCCCCAGGTTTTCGGGTGTCCCGGTTCGGGTAGCGGTAGGTGAATGGCGCAGGACCGGTGCATGGACGCTCTAGGTTGTTGTTGGTGACGGTACGGGTCGAAGACAATAGGCCGGCACCCACCGGGTAGGGGCCGGCGGGAAAAAAGGGCTATTTTCCCGCAATGGTCGCACAAGCACAATGCGGTTCCCGGTCCCGATGGGCTATACTGATCGCCCCAATCTCCCACAGCCCCCAGCAGGACGGATTACGTGCCCGATACAGAAGCGCGTCGCGTATGGGCGATCGTGCCCGCAGCCGGAATAGGCAGCCGCATGGGCAGCGAACGGCCGAAACAGTATCTGGAGCTTGCCGGACGGACCATCCTGGAGCACACCCTGGAACGCTTGCTGTCCCATGGGTCCATCCATGCGGTCCTTCCGGTCATTCGTCCCGACGATCCTTTCTGGCCGGAGGCGCGGACACGGCTGGCGATGTTCCCCAACCTGCTGCCGGAGGCCCCCGGCGGCGATGAGCGGCAGGAGTCTGTTGCCAACGGTGTGGAGGCCTTGAACCTTGGGACCACGGAGGACCTGGTTTTGATCCATGATGCTGTGCGTCCTTGCATCGGGGACGAGGAGATCCATAGTGTCGTTGCGGCCGCCGATGAGTGCGGCGGGGCCATCCTTGCCGTGCCCGTGGCGGATACACTCAAGCGGGTCGCCGCGGACGGGTGCATCGAAGATACCGTGGACCGGAGCGGTCTTTGGCGGGCGCAGACGCCACAGGTGTTTCGTCACGGGGAATTGGAGCACGCCCTGGAGGTCGCCCGGACGCACCCGGAGCCGGCCACTGACGAGGCCAGCATCCTGGAGCGGGCGGGCTACCCCGTCCGAGTGGTGCCCGGACGGGATGACAACCTCAAGGTGACCCGTCCGGAGGATCTGGCGCTGGCCGAGCTGTTCCTGGGGGCCCGGTGATGCGGGTGGGACAGGGGTTCGACGCGCACGCCCTGGTGGCTGACCGGCCGCTGGTCCTGGGCGGTGTCCGGATTCCCAACGATCTCGGCCTGGCGGGCCACAGCGACGCGGACGTGCTTCTGCACGCCGTCTGCGACGCGCTCCTCGGCGCGGCCGGCCTGGGGGATCTGGGAAGGCACTTCCCGGACACCGACAGCGCCCACTCCGGGCGCGACAGCCGGGAGTTCGTGCGCGAGGTGGCGGAGCAGCTGACCGAAGCGGGCTGGGAGGTGGGCAACGTGGACGCCACGGTGGTTGCCCAGCGTCCCAAGCTCGGACCGCACGTGGCCCGGATGGAGGCCAACCTTGCCCAGGACCTCGGCGTGGAGGTGCCCCGCGTCAACGTCAAGGCCACCACCACCGAGCACCTCGGATGGACCGGACGCGGCGAGGGTATCGCCGCCATGGCCGTGGTACTGCTGGGGCCCGCCGAGTAGGCGGATGAACAGCCAAGCGCGTGAAGAACGGGTTGGCGCTTTTTCTACTTCTTTCGTGAGCTGCCGTGACCATATCCCCCGAACCTGAATCCCTGCCCCACGACCCATGGCCCGTTGCCCATGCCCGATTTCGCCCCGAAGGGCGCTTCCGCCTGGAGGCCGAGGACTTTCGGGTCACGGAGATCCTCCCCTTCGAGGCGGAGGGGTACGGCCACCACTTCCTGCTGCGAATCCGCAAGGTCGGGGTTAACACGGACCGGGTGGCCCAGGATCTGGCGCGCTTGGCCGGCTGCCGTGCCAGGGACGTGGGCTACGCCGGCCTGAAGGACCGCAAGGCGGTGGCCGTCCAGCATTTCTCCGTGCCCGCCGCCGGGGTGGAGGGTGACCCGGGGCGGTGGTCCGGAGAGAGCTGGATGGTGGAGCGGGTCGATCGCGCCCGCAAGAAGCTCAAGCGGGGGGCTCTCGAGGGCAATGCGTTCCGGCTGCGGCTGCACCTTTCCGAGGAGGACGCCGAGGTTGCCGCGGCCCGGTTCGAGGAGCTCCTGGCGGCGGGTGTGCCCAATTATTTCGGCCCGCAGCGTTTCGGTCGGGAGGGCGGCAACCTGGTCGGAGCGCGGCAGCTATTCGGGGGAACGGCCAGGCCCAACCGGGGACTGCGGGGGATCTATCTTTCCGCGGCCCGGAGCTACCTGTTCAACCGGGTGGCCGCCACCCGGGTGGTGGATGGGACCTGGGATCGGCTGCGGGAGGGGGAGTATGCCGTTTTTCCGGACGTGAACAGCGGCTTCGTGGTGAGCGATCCAGAGCGGGAAGCCCCCCGGGTGGCCTCCGGCGACCTGCATCCCAGCGGCCCGTTACCGGGCTTAGACGGTGCCGGGCCAAAGGGAGAGGCGGCGGAATTGGAAGGGCGGATCCTGGCAGAGGAGACGGCGCTGGTCGAGGGGATCCGTGACCAGAAGGTGGAGGCGCACCGCCGGGCCCTACGGGTGCTGCCCCGGGACGGACTGGCGGAGGCGGACTCCCGGGGACTGTGGATCGCCTTCCGGCTGCCCGCGGGAAGCTTCGCTACTTCGGTGGTGCGGGAGCTGGTCCGGCCGATTACTTCTTGAGCAGGACGTAGAGGGCCCCGGTACCCCCGTCCACGGGGGTGCAGGAGGCGAATGCCAGCACCTCCTTGCGCCGGGAAAGCCATTTCTGCACCTTGCCGCGCAGGACCCCCTCCCCGCCGGGAGAACGCCGCCCCTTGCCGTGGACCACCCGGACGCAGCGGAGGCCGCGCGTCAATGCCTGGTGGAGGAACACCCCCAGGGATTCGCGCGCTTCCTCTACCCGGAGTCCGTGCAGGTCGATGGTTCCCTCCACGGGGATCTGCCCGCTACGCAACCGCTTGCGCAGCCGGTGCTGGAGCCCCTGGCGGCACCAGAAGGCCTCCTCTCCGGTCTCCGCGGGCTCGGGATCCGCGGCTCCGGTGGCCAGGTCCAGCCGGGCCTGCTCCACCTCCCGCTGCCGCTGGACGGCCACGGGCGGCGGCGCCGGCTGGTCGGGAACCGCCCGGTTACTAACCAGTGGCTCCACGTCCGCCATCGCCTCTCGGAACGCCTCCCGGTCCTCCGGGTCGAGGCCGGGCGCCGCCTCACCGTCTAGCTGTTCTTCTCCAGCCATTTGTCGGCCTCCATGGCCGCCGCGCAGCCAGTGCCGGCGGCGGTTACCGCCTGGCGGAAAACCTTGTCCTGAACGTCACCCGCGGCGAACACGCCCGGAATGTTGGTGGCCGTGCTGTCGGGCGCTGTGTTGATGAAGCCGGCATCGTCCTTGTCCAGCTCGCTGCCGAACATGTCCGTGTTGGGCTTGTGGCCGATGGCGATGAACACGCCCTGCAGGTCCAGGTCCTCTTTCTCGCCGCTCTGGTTGTTCCGCACCCGGGCGCCAGTGACCCCCATGTTGTCGCCGAGCACCTCGTCCAGCTCGGTGTTCCAAAGGACCTCGATGTTGTCCTTCTCGAACAGCTTCTGCTGCATGATCCGCTCGGCCCGGAATTCGTCCCGGCGGTGGATCACCGTTACCTTGTCGGCGATATTGGCCAGGAACAGGGCCTCCTCCACGGCCGAGTCGCCGCCCCCCACCACCATGACCTTCTGGCCCTTGTAGAAGAACCCGTCGCAGGTGGCACAGGCGGAAACGCCCTTGCCCTTGAACTCTTCCTCGGAGGGCAGGCCCAGGTACTGCGCGGAGGCCCCCGTGGAGATGATCAGGGCGTCGCAGGTGTAGGTGCCCTGGTCCCCGGTAAGGGTGAACGGACGGTTGTTCAAGTCCGCCGCGCTGATATGGTCGAAGACGATACGGGTATCGAAGCGCTCGGCCTGGCGCTTCATTTTGTCCATGAGCTCGGGTCCCTGGATGCCCTCGGGCTCGCCGGGCCAGTTGTCCACGTCGGTGGTGGTCATAAGCTGGCCGCCGGGCTCGATTCCCTGGATCAGTACCGGGTCGAGGTTGGCGCGGGCGGCATAGATGGCAGCGGTGTAGCCGGCCGGCCCGGATCCCAGAATGATCAGGCGGTGGTGTTGGCTTTCGGGCATTCCAGAAGGCTCCAGAACAGTTTTGGGGTGGTTGCTTGGCCCGCACTGGGAACGGCGTTAGAGTGCTTTGGTGTGCGGAATTAGAAAATACTACGCAGGCCACACAGCGTAAAGCTGAGGGGCGGTGTAGGGTATTGGCCGGGAGGCTACGTGGCGCAAGGAATCGATATCGGTATCCCCCGTGAGCGCAAGCCGGAGGAAAGGCGCGTGGCTCTGGTTCCGGAGGCGGTGGGGGAGCTGGTCCGGAACGGCCATCGGGTCCGCGTGGAAAGCGGGGCTGGGGAGGGCAGCGGCTTTGCGGATGACGCCTACCGCAGCGCCGGTGCCGAAATGGTCGCCGGAACGGGGGAGCTGTATGCCGAGAGCCGATTGATCCTCAAGGTAAAGGAGCCCATCCCCGAGGAGTACGGGCACTTCCGCGGCGACCATGTACTGTTCAGCTTTCTGCATCTGGCCGCCGTCCCGGATCTGGCAGCCTTCCTGCGCGAGCGCGGCGTTACCGCATTCGCCTTCGAAACCCTGGACGACGGAACCGGGCACCTGCCGCTACTGGCCCCCATGAGCGCCATCGCGGGCAAGGTGGCCGCCCAGAACGCCCTGACCCTCCTCCACGCGCCCCGGGGCGGGCGTGGACTGCTCCTGGGCGGGGCGCCCGGGACCGAGCGGGGCCGCGTGGTGGTCCTGGGCGCCGGCGGGGTGGGTGGGAACGCGGCCGCCCTCCTGAGCGCTGCCGGGGCCCGGGTCGACGTGCTCGACCTCGACGTCGATCGGGCCGAGCATCTGGCCGCTTACGGCCCCGGGCAGATCAGCGGGCTGTACCCTTACCGGGACACGGTGGCCGACTTGGTGGCGGGAGCCGATGTCGTTATCGGCGCCGTGCTGTCCGCAGGCGCCCGCGCTCCCACGGTGGTGACCCGTGATCAGGTGGCCGCCATGAGCCCCGGCTCCGTGATCGCCGACGTGGCCGTGGACCAGGGGGGCTGCATCGAGACCACCCGCCCCACCGATTACACCCATCCCACCTATACGGAAGCCGGGGTTATCCACTTCGCTGTGACAAATATGCCCGCCGCCGTCCCGCGGACTGCCACAAAGGCGTTGTCCGCCCGCTTGTTGCCATATGCCCAAAAGTTGGCAAGAATGCCCTTTGAGGATCTAGAGGGGGCTTTGCAGAAAGCCCCGGACATGGACTCCGCGCTTAATGTTGTCCGCGGAGGCATCCACCACCAGGCGGTGGCCGCCTCCCTGGCCCAGTAGCCGGAGCCTCGATGAGGGGGGGTCGGGAATTCGGGGAATTCCCGGAGCGGGGCCTTGGCGCGGATCAGGATGGATGGGTGTATGGAGACGGCCAAAAAAGGGAAAAGACCGAATCTCGGCGAAAAATTGCTGGAAAAGGGGCTGATTGCCGAGCAGACCCTCGCGGACGCCCGTTCCCAGGCAGGGAAGACCAAACAGGCCTTCGAAGAATTCCTGGTGACCCAGGGCTACGTCCGGGAGGAGGATCTCCTTCCGCTCCTGCCGGAGCTGTATCACATCCCGCTCGTCGACCTGAACGACCTCACAATCCGCTCGGATGCGGCCAGCCTGCTGCCGTACGAGATCGCCAACAAATACCGCGTCCTGCCCCTTGGACAGCGACGGGGAACCGTGGTGCTCGCCATGCGCGAGGCCCACAACATCCGGTTGGTGGACGAGCTGCGCTTCCACGTGGGCCGTCCGGTGCAGACGGTGTACGCACCCCTCAAGGACATCGAGGCCAAGCTGGGCGATCTCTACGGAGCCGGCGATGCGGCGCTCGTAAGCGGCGACGACAGTAGCGCCTTCTCCGAGGCGCTCGAGGACATGGAGGTGGAGGAGGGGCCCGGCGAGGAAGACCAGCCGGAAGAGGCCGCCGTGCGCGAGGAGAGCAGCTCCTCGCCCATGGTCAAGCTGGTGAACGAGATCCTGCTGCGCGCAGTCCAGAAGGGCGCCTCGGACATCCATCTGGAGTCCGCCGAGAGCTCGTTGGTGGTCCGGTTCCGGGTGGACGGCGTGCTTCAGGTGATCCGGCGTCTGCCCAAGAAGGTGCAGAACGCCGTCATTTCGCGCATCAAGGTCCTCGGCGGCATGGATATCTCCGATTCCCGCCGCCCGCAGGACGGGCGCCTGAAGATGCGCCTGAAGGAGAAGAACCTGGACGTGCGCATCTCCACCCTGCCCACCTTCTGGGGCGAGAAGGTGGTGATGCGCATACTGGACCAGTCCGGGGTGGGCCTGGACCTGGATGTGCTCGGTTTCCTGCGCGCCGAGCGCGAGCAGATCGAGAGCATTATGCGCCAGCCCCAGGGGATGATGCTGGTGACCGGGCCAACCGGCTCCGGCAAGACCACCACCCTGTATTCGGTCTTATCGGCCATCAACACCGAGGACATCAACATCATCACCGTGGAGGATCCGGTGGAGTTCCAGCTCCCCGGCATCAACCAGGTGCCCGTGAACCCCAAGGCGGGCATGACCTTCGCGGCCGGCCTGCGTTCCATCCTGCGCCAGGACCCCAACGTCATCATGGTGGGCGAGGTCCGGGATCAGGAAACCGCGGAGATCGCCCTGGAGGCCGCGGAAACCGGCCACATGGTCTTCTCCACGCTGCACACTACCTCCGCGACCGGGGCGGTGACCCGCCTCATGGACATGGAGGTGCCCGCCTATCTGCTCGCCTCCAGCCTTTCCGGGGTGGTGGCCCAGCGGCTGCTGCGGCGCAATTGCCCGGACTGCAGCGAGCCGGTGGATATCGGAGAAGGCCTGCGCCAGAAGTACAACATCCCCGAGCACATCACCTTCTACGAGGGCCGAGGGTGCTCCACCTGCGACGGCCAGGGCAAGAAGGGCCGCATGGGCGTCTACGAGATGCTCATTCCCAACCGGGAGGTGATTGACGGCATCTATTCCGAGGCCACCGAGTCCGAGCTGGTGGAGCGGGCGCGCCGCTCCGGCATGAACCTGATGTTCGAGGACGGTCTAGTGAAGGCCATGCGCGGCGCCGTGGCCTTCAGCGACGTGCTCAATACCGTCGGTGCGCCCACGGGCGTGAACATTGACGCGGAACGCCTGCTGGAGCAGGCTGACCTGCCCTGGGAGGATCGGGGGCTCACAGCGGTCCGGAAGAAGAAGCGGGAAGCGGACGAGCCCGACACCATCCTGGTGGTGGACGACTCCCGCACCATCCGCGACATGAGCCGGTTCGTCCTGGAGAGCGAAGGATTCCGCGTGATCCAGGCCGAGGACGGCAAGGAAGGCTTCGAGGTCCTTTGCAAGGAGATGCCCGACCTCGTCCTCACCGATATGCAGATGCCGAACCTCGACGGCGACGAGCTGATCCAGAAGATGAAGAGTGATCCCGGGCTCGCCCGGATTCCCGTAGTGGTACTGACCTCCAAGGAAGGAGAGGAGACCGAAGCCGGAGTCCTGGGGCACGGAGCCGACGATTTCATCAACAAGCCCATCGAGCCCATGACGCTCACGGCCCGGGTCAAGAAGATCCTCGCCACCTACCACCAGTTCTACGGCGAGGAGGGGAAGGGCTCGGGCTCGGACGATGACCTGCCCAAGCAGGTGGTCTCCCAGTGACTCCCCCAGAGGCCTCCGTATCCGCCGTACCCCCCGAAGCGGGCCAGGGAGAGGGCCGCTTCACCATCATCGGGCTCGCCGGCTGGTATTTCGCCGTGCCGCTGGAACGGTCCGCCGGCTCCATGGAAGCCGTCACTCTGACGCGGGCCCCCATGGCCCCCGAGGCGGTTCTCGGCCTGACGCACCTCCAGGGGCGAATCCTGACCGTGCTCGACCTGCGTCACCTGCTCGGGCTGGGGCGGGGCGGTCCGCCCCGGAGGTTCTTCCTGGTGAACGACGAGGACGAGCAGGTCGGCCTGGTGGTGGATTCCGTCGAGGATATTGTCCTGGTATCCCCCCTGAATCTTGACTCGATACAGGTGGAGCTGCCGCCCGGCGTGCGGGCCAACGCCTCGGGCTTCTTCCGCTGGCGGGGGCATCCGGTTGTGAACCTTTCCGTGGAACGGCTCCTCAAGTAACTCGGGGACGGTGGAGGCGGTGTACCGGGCTTCGCCCGACTGGGGCTCATCAAAAAGGGATGATGCATGTCCACGCTAAACATCCGGCAACGAATCCTGCTGGGTATCAGCGCCATCCTGGTGCTGTGGATCCTGATCGTTGCCGTCACCTACATCGTGCAGAACCGGCAGGCGGAGCTGCTGGAGCAGTACTCCCAGGCGAACCGGCAGGCCGAGGCGGTCACCCGGATGCAGCTCGCTCTGGTGGGTCTGCTGCCGCCCATGAACGGTTTCCTCCAGTCCCTGGACTCCGAGCACCAGTCCGATTTCGAGGCCGAGCTCCAGAACTACAAGAAGGCCATGAATCGGGTGGAGCAGATTCCGAGCCTGCCCGAAAAGGCCCGGACCAACATCAAGGAGATCAAGGACCTGGTTGGCAACATCCGCTCCACCGGATCGCAGGTCTTCAAGGTGGACGAGATCACCTCCACCGAGGAGTCCATGACGACCATCGCCGAGTCCCTGGTCTACCTCGCCAAGGAGAAGGGGGATCAGCTCCGGCGGACCCTGACCCGGCGCGCGGAGAATCTGCAGGAGGCGGCGCGGGACCAGTCCCGGTTCGCCATTCTCGTCAGCCTGGGGGTCACAGGGGCCGCCGCGCTGATCGCCCTGCCGCTGACGTTCATCATGATGCGCTGGATCCGGCGCACCGTGGATGATCTCCGCTCCCGGGTACAGGAGGAGTCCTCGGGCATCCTGGAGTCGGTGGAGAGTCAGGTATCCTTCGCGGCCCAGCAGGAACAGGCCATGGGCACCATGACCCAGTCCATGGAGCAGATGAGCGGCGTCTCACGCGACATCGCCCAGTCCGCCTCCTCGGTGGATGAGGTAGCCCGCGAGACCCGGGAGACCGCCCGCAATGGCGCCAAGGATGTTGAGCGGGTGGTGCGCTCCATGGAGGAAATCCGCAACGGCGTCCGCGACATCAACAACAAGATCACTCATACGGGCACCAAGGCCCAGCAGATCGCCGATGCGGTGGCCTCCATCGACGAGATAGCCGACGAGACCCACATGCTGGCCCTGAATGCCGCCATCGAGTCGGCCGCTGCCGGCGAGTACGGCCAGCGTTTCGGCGTGGTGGCGGCCGAGGTGCGGCGCCTCGCAGAGCGCACCCGCGAATTCACCGACGAGGCCAACCGCCTCATGCAGGAGGTGCGCGCCTCCACCCAATCCTCCATCGAGGCCACCGAGGCGGGGGTCCAGTCGGTGGAGCAGGGCGTGGACATGACCAAGCAGGCCGGGCAGGCGCTTTCCGGGATCCTGGACATGACCGACCGCACCGCCCAGGCCACCCAGCAGATCGCCACCTCCACCGAGGAACAGGACGCTTCCACCGCCGAGGTCCGGCAGCAGCTGGAGGATATCTCCATCAAGCTCAAGGAGAGCGCGCAGGGCCTGCAGCGCTCCAAGGAGATCGCCTACCGCCTCAACGAGGTCTCCGACCGTATGAGCCAGGAGCTCTGAGGCGTCCGCATGGCCTCTGGATTTGACTTCTCCGCGTTCATCGCCGGATTCCAGGAGGAGGCCGAAGAGCGTCTCCATGCAATCGAGTCCACTCTGGTGGACCTGGAAAAGGGCGGGGTGGACGCCGATCAGCTGGAGCGCTTGCGCCGGGACGCCCATTCGGTGAAGGGCTCGGCGAACATGCTTCAGCTACGGGACATCGGGGAAACCGCTCATGTCCTGGAGGATGCCTTCGCCCACCTGCGCGACGGCACCGCCGCGCCCCACCGTGGCTACATGGAGCTCATGTTCGAGCTCCTCGATGCCCTCCGCTCGCGTATCGGCAATGCAGAGGATCCGGAATCGGAGCAGCTCGACCCCGAGGCCCTGCGGGCGCGCCTGGAGAGGCTGGATGCCGAGGGCGAGGCTCCTTCGGAGTCCGATGCGGCCCCCGTGGCGCCGGAGGCTACTCCCGAGCAGCCGGATGTGGATACGCAATCCGAGGAGATGCAGGAGTCTGCGGAAGCCGGTGTGCACCAGATGGACTGGTCCGAGCTCATCCCGGGCCTGCGGCAGGACGCCGAGCCGGTCCTGCACGGTATTCAGGAGGTGCTGGGCTCCGACGACCCCATGGCCGCGGCCTCCGATTCCTTCCTGGACCAGACCGAATCCCTGGCTATGTCCATGCGCCAGGTGGGACTCGAGGACGCTGCCGAGGCCCTGGATCTGGTGGCCGCTGTCCTGGAATCTCCGGCGGTCGGTGGCCTGCCGGCCTCTCTGGGAGAGCTTCTGCAGAATCTGGTGCATCGGGTGCGGCGGCGGCTGGAGCATGCCGACCAGCCGGATGCCCAGTCCTTGGACCGGAAGCGGATCCGACAGGCGCGCGGTTTGCTGGAGCAATGGGGCATGGTGCAGGGCCCGTCCGGGGAAAGAGCGCCGTCGGAAACCCTGGCGCAGCCCCCGGACCCTTCGGAGACGCCGGAGTCCGTGGAGAAGGACGGGGAGGTGCCTGCCATTGCCGAGCCGGGGGCCGCGTCCGCCCGGAGCGCGGCCCGAAGCGGCTCGGGCGTTGACGTCTCCGCCTTCCTGGAAGGCTTCCAGGCCGAAGCCCTGGAAGAGCTGGCCGTGATCCAGGACGGCCTGCTGAAGGCGGAGCAGGCGGCGCTCCCGGCGGAGGATCGGGACGAAATGCGGCAGAAGGTCCACAGTCTCAAGGGCTCGGCCAATATGCTCGGCCTGGAGGACATCGGTGGGGCCGCGGAGATCCTCGAGGACGGGGTCGCCCGCCTGGATGATAGCGGCGGTGTCGGGGTTGAAGCCCTGCTTTCGCTCCACGACGCGCTCCGCGCCACGGTGGAGCAAGTCCAGGATGGGGAACGGACTCCCCTGGATGTCTCCGCCTGGGCGAAGCGCATGGAACAGGGCGCGTCGGAATCGCCGGCGCAGCCGGCTTCCGCGCCCCGCGAGCCGGAACAGCCGGGAACGGCGCCGGGCGGAGGGCAGAAGGAGGCCGGTGACGGACGCAGCGCCGGCACCAATCGGGGGACTCTGCGCGTCAGCGCCGATCGCCTGGAGCGCCTCAGTGAAGGGGTGATCGGTCTGGCCATGGACCGGGCCACGCAGGAGGACCGCCGCGCCGAGATGGACCAGATCATCGCGGATTTCCGGGCCTTGCGCCGGCAATGGGAATGGTTCGAGGGGATCCTTCCGGAATCCGGACCCCTGGTGCAGCAGCAGAAGAGCTTCTCCAACCAGCTGGACAACCTGTCCCAGTCCCTGAACCGGTTCCGGCAGGAAACCGAGCTGGAAATGGCCGCCCGCCACGGGCTTTACGACGAGATCCACGAGCGGGTCATGGCGCTCATGGTTTCCCCCCTGGGCACCATCTTCTCCGTGCTTCCCCGTTCCGCCCGGGATCTCGCCCAGCGATTCCAGAAGCGCGTTGAGCTCTCCATCGAGGGCAGCGAGATCGAGCTGGAGCGGAAGAACGTGGATGCGCTCCTCGAGCCCCTGGTGCATCTGGTGACCAACGCTATCTCGCACGGAATCGAGGCGCCCGAGGAGCGCGAGGCCGCCGGGAAGTCCCCGGTTGGCCGGATCCGGGTGCAAGCGGAGCACGTGGGCGGCGAGGTGGCCATCTCGGTGACCGACGACGGCAGGGGTATCGACTACGAGAAGGTCCGGGAGACCGCTATCCGTACCGGGGTCACCACCGCCGCCGAGGCGGAGAGCATGCTGCCCTACGATCTGCTGCAGATGCTGTTCCGCCCCGGCTTCTCCACGAAGGAGGAAGTGAACCAGATCTCCGGCCGCGGTATCGGCATGAACGCGGTGCGCGACGCGGTGCAGCGCATGACGGGCTCCATCCAGGTGGACTCTGAAGTGGGCAGGGGGACCACGTTCACCCTGAACATCCCGGTTTCGACCGCCGTCCAGCGGGTGCTCAAGTTCCGGGTGGGAGAGGAGGTTTTCGGGGTTTTGGCCAACCAGGTGGAGCGTATCCTCGGACTCCACGAGGTGGTGCTCACGGAAGCCCGCGGACAGCGCTTCTTCCACTATCAGGGCAACCAGGTTCCCGCCACCTGGCTGAGCGAGCTCTTTGGCACCGGGGACGAGGGAATCCGGGACACCAAATCCCTCCGTCTGGTGGTGGTGCGCCACCTGGAAGGCTATATCGGCCTGGTGGTCCACGAGGTGCTGGAGGAAGCGCAGGCGGTGGTCAAGGATGTCACCAACTACCTGCGGCGGCACTCCGTGCAGGGGCTGATCGGCACCACCATCTCCGGGTCGGGGGAGGTCCAGCTACTGCTGGAGCCCACGGGCATCAAGGAGATGGAGCGGACCTCGCCGCTATCCCTGCACATGGGCGAGCGTTGGCTGGAGGATCCCCTGCGCGGCCTCCGGGTGCTACTGGTGGAGGATTCGCCGCTGGCGCGGCAGATGGAGCGGGCGGTCCTGGAGAACGCCGGGATGGAGGTTGATACGGCCGTGGACGGCCTGGACGCCCTGGACCGTATGGAGGTGCGTTTCCCGGACATAGTCATCACAGACGTGGAGATGCCGCGCATGGACGGCTACGACCTCCTGCGGAAACTGCGGGACGACAATCAATATCGCGGGGTTCCGGTGTTCATGGTCACCTCCCGGGACAGCGAGGAGGATCGGGGGACCGCCCAGCACTTGGGCGCCGACGGCTTCCTCAACAAGATGGACCTGCAGTCCGGTGACCTGATTGGAGAGATCCGCAATCGGCTTGAGCAGCTCTATGCCTGATTTCTTTCAGCGCCTTCCTATCACGCGACCGCCTGCAGCGGGAATGTCCGTTCCCGGAATCGGGGGGTAGCCGCTATGCGTACATCCCTGCTTCGCGACAGTATCGCCATCGTCCTGCTCGTTGCCGCCGGATTCGCCGCCCTGGCCCTCCTCACCTTCCATCCCGAGGATCCCGGCTGGTCCCTGGCGGCCGGCGCCGAGGTGCGCAATGCCGCGGGTCCGGTAGGCGCCTATCTGGCGGATCTCCTCTATCGGTTCTTCGGCCTCGGCGCTTACCTCCTGGTGGCGGGCACGGTTCTGCAGGGAATCCGGCAGCTGTTCGGGAAGTGGGAGCGCGGACAAGCAGCCATACGATGGGGCGGAGCCCTGCTGGTCCTGCCGGCGGCGGTCGCCCTGCTGCATATGCTCTGGCCGCAGCCTACCCCCTGGCTCGGAGGTACCGGCGCGGGCGGGATCACCGGTCTGCTCCTGACCTCCCTGCTGGTGCCGTATCTGAACATTCCCGGAGCCGGCCTGACCCTAACGGGGCTGCTGGTAATCGGCCTTACCGCCGCGTCCGGCCGCTCCTGGACGGAGGTGCTGGAGGCCACCGGACGGGGTACCGTGGGCGCGGCCCGGGCCTCCCGGCGGGGGCTCGCCCGGGCGGGGGCACTCCTGGCCGCGGCCGCCTCCGGGCCGGTGCGCGTCCTTCGGTCGATGGGCCGTCGACCCCGGGTGTACCGAGCGGAGGGTCCGGAGGTTCGGGCGCCCCGGGTCGAGCCCCGGACTACTCTGGAGCACGCCGATTCCCGGGATTCGGTCCCCGATATAGAGGCGGAGGAAACCGCGCAGCCGGATTCCTTCGAGCCACCCGCCCTGGAGGCGCTGGAAGCGGAGGTGCCGGAGGAAATGCCGGAGCCGGAAGCACCCCCGGCCACGCCCAAGCAGGAGAAGAAGGCCCGCAAGGCCTCCACCAAGGTGGACCGGGGTATTCCGGAGTCCCCCTTCCCCGCGCTGGATCTGCTGGATCCGGTTACGGCGCGGAAGGAGGGCAACCGGGAGGACGGCCTCGAGGATCAGGCTCGGCTGCTGGAGGAGCGCCTCGCCGACTTCAACGTCTCCGCCACGGTTACCGAATACCACTCCGGGCCGGTGGTGACGCGCTTCGAGCTGGAGCTGGCGCCGGGGACCAAGGTCAACAAGGTCACCAATCTCTCCAAGGACCTGGCGCGCAGCCTCTCCGTGCAGAGCGTGCGGGTGGTGGAGAACGTCCCCGGCAAGCCGGTGATCGGCCTGGAGGTCCCCCGGGCCAAGCGGGAGATGGTGCGGATCCGCGAGGTGATCGAATCGGAGGCCTTCAGCGAGGCCGAATCACCGCTGACCCTGGCCCTGGGCGCCGATATCGCCGGCACCCCGGTGGTCACCGACCTCGGCTCCATGCCGCACCTCCTGGTGGCCGGAACCACCGGCGCCGGCAAATCCGTGGGCATCAACTCCATGCTCCTGTCGCTGGTCTACAAGGCCTCGGCCGAGGACGTGCGCCTGATCCTGGTGGACCCCAAGATGCTGGAGCTGTCCGTCTACGACGGCATCCCGCACCTCCTGGCGCCCGTGGTGACGGACATGAGCGAGGCGGCCAACGCCTTCAAGTGGTGCATCGCGGAAATGGAGCGGCGCTTCCAGCTCATGGCCCACGTCGGGGTGCGCTCCCTGGCCGCCTACAACCAGCGCATCCGGGACGCCAAGGAGGCCGGGGATCCCCTGCGGGGACCCTCCACCGACGGCATTCACGAAGGCCCCGAGCTAGAGCCCCAGCCGTGGATCGTGGTGGTGGTGGACGAGCTGGCCGACCTCATGATGGTGGCCGGCAAGCAGGTGGAGGAATCCATCACCCGCTTGGCCCAGAAGGCCCGGGCCGCCGGTATCCATCTCATCCTCGCCACCCAGCGCCCCTCGGTGGACGTTCTCACCGGACTGATCAAGGCGAACATTCCCGCCCGTATCTCCTTCCAGGTGAACCAGCGGGTGGATTCCCGCACCATCCTCGACCAGGGCGGCGCCGAACAGCTGCTCGGCAAGGGCGACATGCTGTTCTTCCCCGCCTCCTACAGCGCCCCGCGACGGGTGCACGGCGCCTTTGTGGACGACAACGAGGTGGAGCGGGTGGTGGGCCACCTCAAGACCGTGGGGGCCCCGGAATATGATGAAGCCGTGCTGTCCGATCCGGAGGAGGGCAACGTGGCGGGCGAGGAAAGCGGCGGCGAGGACGCCGAGACCGACCCCCTGTACGATCAGGCGGTACAAATCGTCACCGAATCGCGCCGGGCTTCCATATCCAATGTGCAAAGGCGGCTGCGTGTGGGCTACAATCGGGCGGCCCGGCTTATCGACGCCATGGAGCGTGCGGGCGTGGTCGGACCGCAGCAATCCAATGGCGGCCGGGAAGTGCTGGCGCCGCCGCCGGTGGAGGGCTGACATCCGGCCCGGTGCCGTCCCTTCCCTTTCCCGCTTGGCAGGAGGAATAGGTATCACTTCCCCATCGGCACATACCCGAGGTATTTTCCGGCGCGCAGCCCGGACGGCCTGCCTGGCGGGCCTGCTCACCACCGTCCCCGCCGCGGCCGCCGAGCTGTCGGGACTGGAGCGGCTGCAGCGCTTCTATAAGGAAACCCGGGCCCTGCACGCCGACTTCACCCAGCGGGTTCTGGGACCCGAGGGCGAAGTGCAGGAGCGCAGCCAGGGACAGGTCTGGATCGATCGGCCCGACCACTTCCGCTGGGACTACAGCAAGCCCTATCCGCAGAAGATCATCGCCGACGGCGAGACGGTGAAGTTCTATGATCCCGAGATGGAGCAGGTAACCATCCGCGATTATTCCAGCGGCATGGGCCACACGCCCAGCACGGTGCTGGCCGGCGGCGGGGATCTGCGCCGCCAGTTCCGGTTGGAGAACGCCGGCATGAGTGAGGACTTGGCGTGGGTGAAGCTGGTGCCCCGGAATAAGGAGCAGGCGGGCTTCCAGTCCGCCAAGGTGGGCCTGGCCGCGGATCCGGTCCGCCTGCGCGCCTTCGTGTTCACGGACGCCTTCGGTAACCGCACGCGGCTGCGCTTCGGCAACATCCGGGTTAATCCCTCGCTCGAGGCCGATCTCTTCAAATTCCAGCCGCCGGCCGGCACCGACGTGCTCGGCGGCGGTCGTAACGAGTAACCGCCACCAATGCAGCAGAGCTTTCTCGGCAAGGGCACACCGGTTCGCCTTTTTTTCCGCTCCGGACTCGCGCTTATCCTGGCCGGTGCCATGGTTCCGACCGTCTCGGCCACCGGGTTCAAGCGCTCCACCTACTCGGCGGAAGGACTCGGGGTCGCCAACGCCCTCGGCGCCGACGCCGAGCACGTCAGCAGTATGGCCTACAACCCGGCCGCGCTGGCCTTCCAGGAAGGCGCCCATCTGCAGGCCGGCCTCATGCGCTCCTACCTCAAGGTGGAATCCTCCGGCGGCGGCGTCAGCCGCCCGGACCAGAAGCTCTACGTGGACGACCTCTACGCCACCTACCGCGATCCTGCCTGGTCCTTCGGCACCGGACTGGCCATCAACCGGCCCTTCCGCATCGACAGCAAATGGGACTTCGAACAAACGGGGGCGGCCACCCGGACTGAGCTGAACCTGGTGGACGTCAACCCGACCGTCTCCTACCGCCTGCGTCCCGGGCTGGCCCTGGCCGTGGGTGCGGATTACTACCGGGCCCTGGATTTCGAGTATTCCGAGGTCGGAACTGTCCGCAAGGGGGACGGCGACGGCTGGGGCGGCACCGTGGGCCTCATGTTCTGGCGCGAGTCCTGGTCCGTGGCGGCCACCTACCGCTCCGGGGCGGACCTGGAAATGACGGGCCAGAATCTGGACGGCAGCACCTTTCATCTGCCCTCCCGGGCCCGCATCGGCTTCAAGTTCCGGCCCTCGCTGGGCTGGTCCATCCACCTCGATGCCGTGCGCACGGGATGGAACGAGTACGAGGGTCTGGAGGGCGTGGACCCCGGAAAGGACTGGGAATCCACGGTGGGCTACAAGGCCGGGGCCATCCTTCGCCTTTCGGACCGTTCCGATATCCGGTTCGGCTACTCCTACGAGCCGGATCCGAAGAACCAGGCCACCTTCGACCCCCGCTCGAACAGCGGCAACCGCCACATGCTCACGGTGGGCACCGGCTGGGAAGGGGACAACTTCACCTTCGATCTGGCCTACGGATACGCCATCTCTCCCACCCAGGATCTGGATGGGGCGCCGGTGGATGCTTACAATGGCCGCAACCGGACCAATGCCCAGTACCTGATGTTCTCCCTGGGCTACTCCAACTTCTAGCATTCGAGCGCCATGAGCGAGCCGGACCTCTTCTCCGCCGCCGGGGCCGATGATCCCGGCCGGCCGCTGGCCGACCGGCTTCGTCCCGGAACCCTGGAAGAATTCGTCGGCCAGCAGCACCTGCTGGGCCCGGGGATGCCCCTGCGCCGCGCCATCGAGTCCGACCGCCTGCACTCCATGATCTTCTGGGGGCCGCCGGGTACCGGTAAGACCACCCTGGCGCGGATCGTCGCCGAGCGGACCGGCTATGCCTTCCTGCAGATCTCCGCGGTATTTTCCGGGGTCAAGGACATCCGCAACGCCATCGAGGAGGCCCGGCGGGAGCGCCACGAGCAGGGACGTCCCGCGGTGCTCTTCGTTGACGAGGTGCACCGCTTCAACAAGTCGCAGCTGGACGGCTTCCTGCCGGCGGTGGAGGACGGCACGGTGACGCTGATCGGTGCCACCACGGAGAATCCCTCCTTCGAGCTCAACGCGGCGCTGCTCTCCCGGTGCCGGGTCTATGTACTCAAGCCCCTGGAGGCCGACGACCTGCGGCGCATGCTCGATCGGGCCCTGGCCGACGCCGAGCGCGGCCTGGGGAACCAGGCGGTGGAAGTGGGCGCGGAGGAGCTGGATCTGCTCGCGGCGGCTGTGGACGGTGACGCCCGGCGGGCATTGACCCTGCTGGAGCTGGCGGTGGAGACCGCGCGCTCCTCGGGGGACGGGGGCGCGCGTGTGGACCGGGAGACCATGGAGGCGGTGGTCGGCGGCCGGGTGCGGCGTTACGACAAGGCGGGCGATCAGCACTACGACCTGATATCGGCGCTGCACAAGTCCATCCGCGGCAGCGATCCGGACGGGGCCGTCTACTGGCTGTGCCGCATGCTGGACGGGGGCGATGATCCGATATACATCGCCCGGCGCTTGGTGCGCATCGCTTCCGAGGACGTGGGCAACGCCGATCCCCGCGCCCTGCAGGTCACCCTGAACGCCCGCGACGCCTACGACTTCCTGGGCACACCGGAGGGGGAGCTGGCCCTGGGGCAGGCCGCCATCTATCTGGCGGTGGCACCCAAGTCCAATGCCGCCTATCAGGCCTTCAACGCCGCCTCCGCCGAGGTGGCGGACAGCGGCAGCCTGGAGGTGCCTTCGCATATCCGCAACGCGCCCACGCGGCTCATGAAGCAGCTCGGCTACGGCGAGGGCTACCAGTACGACCACGACTTCTCCGGAGGGGTGGCTGCGGAGCAGACCTTCCTGCCCGAAGAGCTGTCCGACCGGGTCTACTACCAGCCCACGGAGCGTGGACTGGAGGGGCGCATCCGGGAGCGGGTGGAGGAGCTTCAGCGCCACCGGCGTAAGGGCGGGGGCTGATTCGGTACGAGAACGAAAAGAGAACGTAAGCGTTCACTGCCGCCCTCCCGTCCGCCACAGCCGGGCCGTTTGGGCTAGGAGACCGGGACCAGCCGCGATCCGTCCCGATATTGCACCTTCCAGCCCTGCCACGCGGGCAGCTCCGTACGCCGGGGCACGGTGGTCCGGGCTCCACCGACCTTCTCGACGGTTACCCGCTTGCGCCGCGCCTCGTAGTGCACCACGGTGTCGATTCCTTCCAGGTTCAGGCGTCTCGGATAATGGCGATCGAAACGGGCCCGTTCCCACTCTGGGATTCCCCGGGGCTCCAGATCCCTGACCTCCACTAACTCCAGGTCGGACCCCTGCTCCACCCCCAGGCTCTGGAGGCGCTCCACCAGCCACTCCCGGGGCTCCGGAAGCGGCTCTCCCTCCCCGAAATCCAGCGCGACGTAAAGGTTCCACGCCTCGATCTCCTCCCGGAGACGATCCCCCGCGCCTTCCAGGAGCTTGCCGCTCAGAATCAGGTCCGCAAGCGCCGCCCGCAGGGCCGGGCCTTCGGCCTCCACGCTTTCGGAGGCGATGGTGCGCTCGGCGTACACCCGGCGGGCGGTCACGGTGACGGTCTCACCGTCCCAGGCCGGGTCGTCGTGCTCGACGACGCCTAGATCCCGCCTAGCCAGGGTCTCCAGAGAGACCGGTGCCATGCAGGTGCCCAGGTTCAGGGTCCGGGTGGTGCCCTTGCCCGGGATGCTGTGCTGGTCGAAGACCAACGCCGCTTCGGCCTCCTCCGGGAAGCGCGACTCCTCCGCGGGCTGGATCTCGGCTTGGCCGTTGCCCAAGGCGCTGCGCCGCTTGGCGCGACGCACATAGGCCAGCTCGGGAGCGGCGGCGAGGGCGGCCTCCAGGAGGGACTCGCGGGGCAGGGGGAAGTCGGGATTGCGCTCCGGCAGGTCCAGCGCCTGGCGTATCTGATCGGCCATGCGGCGGGCCTCGGCCAGGGCGCCACGGTTGGCGGGAACGGCTCGCGGCGGATCGCCGCGCACCAGGCGGATTCGGGTGGTGGCGTCGCAAGGCTCGGGCGCCCATTCCAGCAGAGCCTGCCGTTCTTCCTCCCTGCGCATGGGGCGCAGGAGCGGACGATCCGTGCTAAGAGCCGCGGCCAGGTCGGTCATGGCGGCCCGGGTATCGGCATCGGGCATGGCCGTGATCAGATGGGCGAACAGCGGGTCCAGGGGTAGCGGAAACAGCCGGCGACCGTGGTCCGTCAGATAGCCCGCCTCGTCGATGGCGTCCATAACGCGCAGACGCTGCCAGGCGCGCTCCAGGGCATGTTCGGGTAAGGGGTCGGGGAATTCCAGCTCGGTTACGGGCGTTCCGCTGGCTGCAGCGGCGAGCAGCAGGTCGTCCAGTTCCTCGCGGGCCACCTCGGGCGGTGTGTAGTCCTCCAGGCGGGCTTCCCGGGCCCAGAGCCGCAGACACCGTCCCGGTCCCAGTCTCCCCGCGCGGCCGGCGCGCTGGTCGGCGGCGGCCTGGGAGATGGCCTGCAGTCCCAGCACCGTGCGGCCGCCGCGGTGGTGGGTGCGCCGCTCCAGGCCGGAGTCCACCACCACGCGGACCCCCGGCAGGGTCAGTGAGGTCTCGGCCACGTTGGTGGCCAGGATCACCCGTCTGTGATCGGCGGTGCGCAGGGCCCTGTCCTGAATAGCCGTGTCCACGCCGGCGTGGAGGGGGATCACTTCCATGTCGGTGCCGGACAGGGCCTGCTCCGCCGCCCGGATCTCGCCTCGTCCGGGCAGGAACACCAGGATGTCGCCCTCGGCGGTCTCCTGGAGCATGCGCCGCACGGCATTGGCCACACGCTGCTCCAGGTTCTTGGTGGAAGGCAGGGACGGCTCTCCGTTGTAGGCGATGTCCACCGGATGGGTGCGCCCTTCCGCCTCCAGGCGCATGCCGCCCAGATAGCGGGCCAACCGCTGTCCGGCAACGGTGGCGGAGGTGACCACCAGCCGATGGCGTCCCGCGCCCTTGAGCTGTGCCGCCAGCAGGTCCGTGTCCCAGCGCCGTTCGTGGAATTCGTCCAAAACCACGCTGGAGAATCTGTCGAGCCCGTGGGCCGCCAACCAGCGAAGCGCCACGCCCGGGGTGACGAAAACGATTCGCGTGTCTTTGCCGTGACGGGCGTCGAAGCGCACGGCATACCCAACCTCTTCCCCCAGGTCGCAGCCGCGCAGCTCGGCTACGTGCCGGGCCAGAGAGCGGGCCGCCATGCGCCGCGGCTCCACCATCAGAACGGGCCCCTGTTCGGCGCACCACAGGGGGAGGCGGGTGGATTTGCCGCTGCCGGTGGGGGCCTCCACCACAACGTGGCCGCTAGCCAGGGCGCCGTCGAATTCGTCCCGGAGCTTGTCGATGGGCAGTGCTTGCATGGGTACAACAGGGTGAAATGGGGAGCCGGATAGGATAGCGCAGGAGAGGGGGGTGCGCCCAAGGGGGTGTGCTCGGAGGGAGCCACAAAAAACCGGCCTCCGATGCATCGAAGGCCGGTACGTTTCCTGCTTTACGGCTGGGGCCGCCCCGCGCGGCCCTGCGGCGGGGCTAGGCCCGGCGGCGGTCTTGGCCGCCGCGGGAGCGGTCGCCGTTGTTACGGCCGCCGCTTCCGCCCCGACCGTTGCCGCGATTCTGCCCCTGGGGCCCCTTGTTGGGCCCGTTGCGGCGGGGGCCGGAAGATTGCTTGGCGGTAGGCTCGAAGCCGTCCTCCACGTTGGTGGTGATCCGGCAATCCACCACCCGCTCGATGGCGTTGAGCTGACGGCGCTCATCGGCGCATACCAGGGAAACGGCATTGCCTTCGGCGCCGCCGCGACCGGTGCGGCCGATACGGTGGACGTAGTCCTCGGCGTTGTCGGGGAGCTCGTAGTTGACCACGTGGGGCAGGCTGTCGATGTCCAGGCCGCGGGCGGCCACGTCGGTAGCCACCAGGGCCTGCACCTTCTGCCGCTTGAAGGAGGAAAGCGCCTTGGTGCGGGCGCCCTGGGTCTTGTCGCCGTGAATGGCGGTGGAGCGGACACCCTGCCGTTCCAGGTGCTCGGCCAGCTTGTCGGCACCGCGCTTGGTGCGGGTGAAGACTAGCACCTGACCCCAATCCTGGCTGTCGATGAGGTGGGTGAGCAGGTCGCGCTTGCGGTTTCCGTCCACCAGGTAGGCGGACTGGGTGACGCCCTCGGCCGCCGCGTTGGGGCGGGCCATCTCGATGCGCTCGGGCTCGTTCAGGAAGCGTTCGGCCAGCTTGCGGATGGCCTTGGAGAAGGTGGCCGAGAACAGCAGGGTCTGGCGCTGGCTGGGTACGGCCTGCAGGATCTTCTCGATGGGCTGGATAAAGCCCATATCCAGCATGCGGTCGGCCTCATCGAGGACCACCGTTTCCACCTTGGAGAGGTCCACGGTGCCACGCTCCATGTGGTCCATGAGGCGGCCCGGAGTAGCAACGAGCACGTCCACGCCGCGCTTCAGGGCACCGATCTGCTTGCCGATGGGCATGCCGCCGTAGACCGAGGTGGTCCGTACCTTGGACTGCTTGCCGTAGGTGCCGATGCTTTCCACCACCTGGCCCGCCAGCTCGCGGGTGGGGGTGAGCACCAGGACGCGGGGAGAGCTGCCCTGGGGGCCGCCGAGGTTGTGGAGCACGGGCAGGGTGAAGGCGGCAGTCTTGCCAGTGCCGGTTTGCGCGGTGGCCATCACGTCCTTGCCGGCCAGCACGGCGGGAATGGCTTCTGCCTGGATGGGAGTGGGCTCGCTGTAACCTTGTGCCTCGACGGCGCTAAGAATCCCGGCGGAAAGGCCGAGGGAAGAAAACGACATAGATTTCGCTCCTGGTTGGACCCGTCCGGACCATGGAGGTCCCGGATCCCGATCATGTTCCCGCCCGGCCATCGGCATCGGACAGCAAAAAGCCGTCCCGGATCAGCGCGACATGGCCGACGGGTAGGAATGCGGTAATCACCTGATGACAGGGACAAACCGCTTATGGTTTGCGGGTACCAGCCAAGAACGCGGGGAAGGACTTCTGCGGGTACGCCTGGGCGAAGTGAAGCGATGCCCGTTACAAACACGAGGCACATCCTAATACAGGAAAATAGAAAACACCATGGCACCAGGAAGCCAAGAACTACAAAAAGGGCCGGAAAAGCCTTTCACGCAAGCCTCCTACCAAATTCCGGGGCTTGCACGGGAAGGGGTTTTCGGTGTCCTGGCCTCCTGGCGCTTTGACTTTTATTTTCAGGTGCTTATCCGGCGTGGGCACGCAGCACGGCCAGGAAGTCCTGGGCGAATTCGTCCAGCTTGTGCTCGCCGACGCCAGGCAGCTCGGCGAAGTGGCCCACCGATGTGGGGCGCATCCGCACCATTTCCTGGAGGGTGGCATCGTGGAAGACCATGAAGGGCGCGATTCCGCGCTCCTCGGCAACGGCCCGCCGGCAGTCGCGCAGGGCCTCCCACAGCGCATGGTCCTCGGGAGCGTCGAACCGGATCCCCTTGCGCTTGCCGGAAGCTGCGCGGGCGGCGCGTGCCTCCCGGCGCAGGTGCAGGGTGGTCTCGCCACGGAGCACCGGACGGCTGGCCTCGGTGAGGCGGAGACCGCCGTTGCCCTCGGGGTCCACCGCCAGCAGCCCCCGGGCTAAAAGCTGGCGGTACAGACCCTTCCACTGCGTGGCGTTCAGCTCATTGCCGATGCCGAAGGTGGAAACCCGGTGGTGGCCGAAGCGGCGAAGACGCTCCCCCTCCTTGCCGAGGAGGACGTCGGTCAGGTAACCGACGCCGAAGCGCTGACCCGTGCGATGCACGCACGACAGGGCTTTCTGGGCGGCCACCGTGGCGTCCCAGGTCTCCGGGGGCGACAGGCAGGTATCGCAGTTGCCGCAGGGCTCCGGGAGCTCGTCGCCGAAGTAGCGCAACAGGGCCTGGCGACGACACGTGGTGAGCTCGCAAAGGCCGAGCATGGCCTCCAGCTTCTGGCGCTCCACCCGCTTGCGCGCCTCCGCCGCCTCGGAGGTATCCACCATCTGCCGCAGGGTGATGACATCCTGAAGCCCGTAGAGCATCCAGGCATCCGCCGGCAGGCCGTCGCGCCCGGCGCGCCCGGTCTCCTGGTAATAGGCCTCGATGCTCTTGGGGAGGTTCAGGTGGGCCACGAAGCGGACATCCGGTTTGTCAATCCCCATGCCGAAGGCGATGGTGGCGACGATAACCACCCCTTCCTCATTGACGAAGCGGCGCTGATTCAGCGCGCGCTCCTCCGCCGACAGGCCGGCGTGATAGGGCAGGGCGGTGGGGCCGCGCTCGGCCAGCCAGGCGGCCACCTCCTCCACCCGTTTGCGGCTCAGGCAGTAGACGATGCCCGATTCCTCGGGATGCTCCTCCTGGATGAAGCGGAGGAGCCGTTCCCGGGGGCGTCCGTCGGCCTGGTCAATGCGGTAGCGGATATTGGGCCGGTCGAAGCCACCGATGAACCATTGCCCCCGATCCAGGCCGAGCCGTTCGGCGATCTCCCGGCGGGTGGGCTCGTCGGCGGTGGCGGTAAGGGCCGCCATGGGAACGGCAGGGAAGCGCTCCTTGAGGACCGAGAGCTGGATGTAATCCGGACGAAAGTCGTGGCCCCACTGGGAGACGCAATGGGCCTCGTCGATGGCGAACAAGGCCAGTGGTGCCCGCTCCAGCAGAGCCAGCGTGCGGGGTGCGTTAAGTCGCTCCGGGGCGATGTAGAGCAGGTCCAGCTCACCGGCGACCAGGGCGCTTTCCACCGCCTGGGCCTCCGCTGGATCCAGGGTGGAGTTCAGGTAGGCGGCGTTCACCCCGGCCTGGCGCAGGGCGGCGACCTGGTCGCCCATGAGAGCGATCAGCGGGGAGACCACGATGCCCACACCCTTCCGGGCAATGGCGGGAACCTGATAGCACAAGGACTTTCCGCCGCCGGTGGGCAGGATCACCAGGGCGTCGCCGCCCTCCATGAGGTGGTCGATGACCTCCCCCTGGAGAGGACGGAATTCTCCGAAGCCGAAGATTGACTGCAGGACGTGGCGGGCGGGGTCGGCCATGCCTATAAGGGTGATCCGGTGAAACGGCAAGTGGGGCGGCCTTTTATAGCCCAGCTGCCCGCAAACCTCAAGCAGGTCCGCCGGTGCCGCGGTCGCAAAAATCCGGACACCGGGTCCCGCGGTGCGGGGCCGGGTCTCCGGAGTCCAAGGGAGCCCTGCCCTTCGGCGATGCCTTCAGTCGCCCTCCGACCCATCCCCCCGCCGTGGGATTCGCCCAAAGGCTTATCAATTCCCGGCACTCCCCGCCTCTTCGTGCCGCTTCCGCTTCCCAAACCCCGGGTTCTCTGGCATCTTTTCGGTTCGGGGCTCCCCTGCACGCGCACGCCGGGGAGCCCCTGTGCTTTTCCGCACCCTTCCCCTTCCGGTCCGACACAGCCTGCGCGGTCCGGGGTGGATCGTCGAAACCGTCAAGCGCGAGGAAGCTCCCATGCTGGATTCGCACCTCCTGAGAGAGGACCCCGAAGGGGTCGCCGAGGCCCTGGCGAAGCGCGGCTATACCCTGGATGTAGCGGCCTGGCGGGCGCTGGAGTCGCGTCGCAAGGAACAGCAGACCCGCATGGAAGACCTCCAGGCAGAGCGCAAGCAGGTATCCAAGGCGGTGGGCGAGGCCAAGAAAGCGGGGGACGAGGCGACGGCGGCAGAGCGCAAGCAGCGCGCCGAGGCCATCGGCAGCGAACTGGAGGAGCTGGAGAAGGCCTTCCAGGCAACCAAGACCGAGCTGGACGCCTGGATGCTGGAGATGCCCAACATTCCGGACCCGGGGGTGCCGGTTGGGGAGGACGAGACGGGCAACGTCGAGGTGCGACGGGTGGGCGAGCCGCCGGCCTTCGATTTCCCCGTGCAGGACCACGTGGACCTCGGCCAAGGTCTGGGTATCCTGGACAGCGAGGCGGGGGCGAGCCTGGCCGGCTCCCGGTTCACCGTGCTGCGCGGGGCCGGGGCGCGGCTGTCCCGCGCCCTGGGCCAGTTCATGATGGATCTGCAAACGGATGAGCACGGCTACACCGAGATCGCGCCGCCTCTGCTGGCCCGCGGGACCACTCTGGAGGGGACCGGCCAGCTACCGAAATTCGGCGAGGACCTGTTCGCCACCGAGGGCGAGGACCCGTTCTACCTGATCCCTACCGCCGAGGTACCCCTCACCAACCTGCACCGCGATTCCATCGCCGAGACGGCGGATCTTCCCGCCCGCTACGTGGCTTGGACCCCGTGCTTCCGCCGGGAGGCGGGCTCCTATGGCAAGGACACCCGGGGCATGATCCGGCAGCATCAGTTCGACAAGGTGGAGCTGGTGCAGGTGGTCCATCCCGATGACGGTCCGGTGGCCTGGGAGGTCATGTGCGGCCACGCCGAGGAGGTGCTGAAGCGCCTGGAGCTGCCCTATCGGGTGGTGGAGCTGTGTACCGGCGACCTGGGCTTCGCCGCGCGCCGCACCTACGATCTGGAGGTGTGGCTGCCCGCCCAGGAGGCCTACCGGGAGATCAGCTCCGTCTCCTGGTGCCACGATTTCCAAGCCCGCCGCATGGGTGCCCGATTCCGGCCGGAAGGGGAGAAGCGCCCCCGCCTGGTGCATACGTTGAACGGGTCGGGCGTCGCCGTGGGCCGAGCGCTGGTGGCCCTGCTGGAGAATGGCCAGCAGGCGGATGGCTCGGTGCGGGTTCCGGAGGCCCTGCGCCCCTATCTGGGCGGTCGGGCGAGCATCAGCGGCTAGGGGGCGGCCTAGTAGGAGATGACCAAGTCCGCCGCTCCGGCTTCCTCGATCATCCAGGCGGCCCCCACCGCGCCCGCGCACTCCGGGATCAGATCCGCCTCGTCGATGCCCTGGGCCACCAGCGAGCCCGAGCAGACATAGAGCTCTGCTCCGGCGGATGCGGCGTCCCGGATGAAATCAATGATGGGGCGGCCGCCCGGCAGGGCGGCGAAGCCGTCGGCCGTACCGGGCACGAAAAGGCGGACCGCGTCCATCTGCAGGGCCATGATGGTGCGGTATTCCAGCGCCGCCGCCACGCTGGCCATGTAGAACGGAGTGGCGCAGCGCTCCGGACTCTTGACGGGGCTCGCGCTCATGAACAGGAAAAGGGTTTCTTCCACGGCTCTTCTCCACCGGACGGCGGGCCGCCCGCGTTCCACATCCAGGGGGCATCCCGGTCCGGAAAACGGCGGAGTGCCCGTGCTTCCACTACGAGGCTAGTTCCGCAGGAACAGGATCATGAGCAGGATGAAGCCGATCACCGCCGCCATGATCTTGATGAAGGTCCACCAGTCCTCCCGGCTTCCCGAAGGGCTCTGTTCGGTCATGCGCTTGACCCCGGGACCGAGGAAGAGCACCACGGCCACAGCCAGGCCGATCAGGGCCAATTGCTGCCACATCCCCATAGACGATACGCCTCGCGTTGAATCGTGTAGCGCCCGGCGTCCACCGGGCAAGAAAAAAGGCCCCATCCAGGGGATGGGGCCCGAAGCGTGCGGCCTGGAGCCCGTTAGCGCTCCTGACCGGCGAAGGCGGCCAGCAGCTGCAGCAGGCTGAGGAAGAGGTTGAAGATGGCCACGAACAGGGAAACGGTGGCCATGATGTAGTTGTCCTCACCGCCGTGGATGATCTGGCTGGTCTCCCAGAGGATCAGCCCGGACATCAGCAGGATGAAGGCGCCGGAAACCACCAGGGACAGGATGGGCATGCTGAAGATGGCCGCCGCCAGACCGGCCAGGAAGGCCACCATGATGCCGACGAAGATGAACCCGCCCAGGAAGCTGAAGTCCTTCTTGGTGGTTACCGCGTAACCGGACAGGCCCAGGAAGATGGCACCCGTGCCGCCGAAGGCGGTGAGGATCAGCTCGGAACCGTTGGAGAACACCTGCAGATAGGTGCTGAGAATCGGTCCGAGGGTAAGTCCCATGAAGCCGGTCAGGGCGAACACGGCCGCCAGTCCCCAAACGCTGTTGCGCAGGGCATTGGTGAGGAACAGCAGGCCGAAATAGCCCACCAGGGTCAGGATCAGCCCGGGGTGGGGCAGGTTCATGGCCATGGAGATTCCGGCCGTGGCGCCGCTGAACAGCAGCGTCATGGACAACAGCAGATAGGTGTTCCGGAGCACCTTGTTAGTCGCGAGGGCACCGGCCGTCTGTTGCGCCGCCGCGTACTGATTGTTTGCCATTATTGCGTTCGCCTCCGCTTACGGGATCATGGGGTTGGGGAAACCGAATTCGTGCTTAACAGGGCGGATTTCCAGATTCTGCCCTGAGCGGGACCGCCCATCAACCCGCATGAGAAAGGTCTTGTAATGCGCAGAATGCTGATCCGATCTCCTCTGGGTACGGCTTTCGATGCTCTGGTTCTGTTCGCTCTACTGGCGGGTGCGGTGGCCGCCGCGGAGCAATCGGACTTCCGACAGTCTATCATTCGACTATCGGACGGGGAGGAGGTTCCATTTTCTTTAATGATCCGGGACTTGGAGGAGGCCGACATCGTCCTGGTTGGCGAGGAGCATGACAGCCGCGCACACCATCGCGCCCAGCAGGTGATCCTGGCGGCCCTTCTGGGCCGCGGCAGGGTGGCCGTGGGCATGGAATCCTTCCCCTCCAGTAGCCAAAAAGCCCTCGACCATTGGTGGCGGGGCCGAACGGATTCGTTCCGTGCCTTCCTCAGGGAGGTCCGATGGTTCCAGGTATGGGGAATCGATCCCGCCCTGTACCGATCGCTTCTGGAGACGGTGCGCATGCACCGGGCCCCGCTGTTCGGCATCAATGTCCCCCGCCAGTGGATTTCCAAGGTGGCCCGGGAGGGGCTGGAAAGCCTGGATGAGGGGCAGCGGGACCGAATCGGTCCGGTGGCGCCCCCCTCGGAGGCCTATCGCCAGGTCCTGCGGGAGAGCCTGGCATCCCACGGTGGCGATCATGGCGCCGAAGGGTTCATAGAGGCCCAGACCGCCTGGGACGCCGCCATGGCCGGCGGGCTGTTGAAGGCGGCGCGCCGGCATTCGGATTCGGTGGTGGTGGGTATCGTGGGCAAGGGGCATATCCAGGGGGGACACGGCATTTCCCGCCAACTTCGCGCCCGGAACGGGGATCTGGAAGTACGGACCGTGGTGCCCTACGCGCCCGAAGCCGAGGAGCGGCCACCGAAATCGAGCGCCGATTATGCCTGGCCCATGAATCCGGACCGGGCCGGAGAGATCGTCCGGATCGGCGCGGTGCTGGATACGAGCGAGAGCGGCCCGGGCGTTGGGGTGAAATCGGTGCAAGCGAGCTCACCGGCGGACAAGGCGGGACTCCGGGCCGGGGACCGTATCCTGGCCATCAATGGAATGGAGGTCTCCGGGACCACCCTGCTGATCTACAATATACGTCGGCAGCAGTGGGGTGGCTGTCTACGGCTCCGGATCCGCCGCGGGGAGAAGCAGCGGCAGCTCATGGTGACCCTGGCCCGCCCGTCGCAAGACGGCTCACCCGGGAGCCATGCCCGGGAGTAGCCCCAGGAGGATATCCGCTCCTTCCTCGGCCCCCGTGGGAGCGGGTCGGGGCAGGGGGGCCTGGCGGGCCACGTGCTCCAGGGCACCGGCCAGGTGGCCCCGCTCCAGCTCGTCGCGCGTGATCTCCCGACAGCGCGCATGGGCATGCAGCCAGCCCAGGAGGTAGGGCTCCTCCGGCCAGTCACCGCGCGGCAGGTACAGGACATCGACCCCGTGGCAGGCCGCCTCCACCAGGGTCCCGTAGCCGGGCTTGGTCACCACCACGTCGCACGCCGCCAAGGCCGCCAAGTGGTTCAGGCCCAGGCCGTCGAGGCTCTGAAAATCCGGCCGGCTCGGGGCCGGTCCGGGGGTCAGCCAGTGCACCCCCGGGAGGCGCGGCCAGCCTTTCGGGGCAAGCTCGAAGGGCAAGCCACCCAGGGTTACCAGGCCGAGCCGCGCCCCAGCGGGGACCCCCAGGTGCGTTCGCAAGGTGGCCGGGTCGTTTCCCGCGCGCTCCGCCAGTGGCCCGATTTCCCGCCGGTTGCTTAGATAGGACATGGGCATGTGCGGCACCGGCTGCAGGAAGCAGCAGGCGTCATTGTAGGCCCGAATCATGTCCGCATGGATCTCCGCGGCGCCGGGGAAGGCCCCGCAGTAGGCGGAGAAGACGCCCGCCCAGTCCAGGGAGCACAGCACCGCCGCAGGGATGCCGGCGAGACGGGCGGCGGCCGGGCTCAGGTAGGGGGCGTCCGCAAGCACGAGGTCCGGGGCCAGGGCTTCGATCCGTCGGGCCTGTTCGGCCACTCTGTGCTCCCAGTCCCGATGGAAATGCGCGTAGGCGCGGATACTGGCTTTCCGGTCAACGGTCAGCGCGTCCTGCATGGCCATTCCTGGGTCCAGCTGCACCCGGTGCTGCTCGAAGGGCACCTGGAGCCGCTCCCGCAGCAGGCGCTCCGGAAGGTCGGCCCGAACCATGACCTGCAGCTCTGGGAGCCGATTCTCCAGGGCGTTCACCACCGGGGCGGCCTGGGCCAGGTGCCCGAACCCGTGGGCGGAGATGTCCAGGAGCAGTCGGGTCATTGCAGTATCAGGAACCAGAGGGGCGTGGTCAGGAGGCTGACAGCGGTACTGAGAGTCACGGCCTTAGCGTAGAGCGGCGTATCGAGCCCGTACCGGTCGCACAGGACCACGCCCAGGAGCATGGAGGGCATTGCCCCCTCGATCACTACCGCCTGCAGGATGCCACCCTCCAGGCCGAGGCCCGAGGCCGCACCGAGCACCAGAAGGGGCTGGGCGCCCAGCTGGAGGACCAGGACCAATAGCGGTAGAGAGAGGCCGCGGGTGGGGCTCCCGGTCCAGGTCAGGCTCATGCCCAGGGCCAGGAGCATGAGCGCCGGGACGCTCTCACCCATGTCCGCCAGCAGATTCATCAGGAGCGGTGGAGGCTGAACGCCGCCCGCGTTCAAGAGGATGGCCAGCAGGGCGGCCCACAGGGGCGGAACCCGGAGCAGTCCCCGCAGAGCCCCCTCGGATGCTTCCCGGTTCCCGTAGTGGCGGGCGATCAGGATGCCCAGGGTAAGGAGAAGCGGAAAGCAGGCGAAGAGGTCGAACTGAATCGCCACGCGGCGGGCCCACTCGCCGAAGGTGGCGGCAAGAATGGGCAGGCCCAGGTAGGTGGCATTGGGCCAGGAGCCGGCGAGGATCAGGGCGCCACCGGTGGCGCCCGGCAGGCCCAGCAGGCGCACGGCCAGTACGGTAACCGCCAGCATGCCGAGGACACCCGCCAGGGCGGAGGCGGCAATGCCCACGGACTCCATGCCGAGGGGCGCCTCCCAGAGAACGGACAGGATCAGGGCGGGAAGCAGCAGGTAATACACCAGATTGGCGACGGCATGCCGCATGAGGTCGGCGTGGAGCCCGCCTGGCTGCAGGACGCGCCAGAATACGCCGATGGCCACCAACGCCGCCATCTGGCCCATGGTTTGAATCAAGGCCTACCTCCCGTTCCCGGAGCGACAGGGAACGGGATTCTACAGGTTCGTGGCGCTGCGCTTTAGCCCGTTTCCCCGGTCGGTGAGAGCAGGCGGTTTGCCCCGACTGTATAATCCCGGCACGGAGCAGGGGTCGCCCCATCGCCGGATCCTGACGGGCCGGCCGTCCCGGTCCCCTATTTTCGCCCCGCATCGCGGCATTCCCGAAGGCCCCCGGTGGATCAGGAGTACGCCATGGATTATCTCCCTATCTTCATGAACGTGACGGATTCCCCTGGTCTCGTGGTGGGCGGGGGCCAGGTGGCGGCCCGCAAGGTGGAGCTTCTTCGGCGGGCCGGCATGGCGGTGCGGGTGGTGGCACCGCGCCTGTGCGAGACCCTCCGGGCGGAGCGGGCCGAGGGAAACATCGAGCACCGCGAGCGGGAATTCCGAACTATGGATCTGGACCCCTGCCGGGTGGTCATCGCGGCGACAAACCACAGGGCGGTGAATGCGGAGGTTTCGGAGGCCGCGCGGGCGCGGAATATCCCCGTGAACGTGGTGGATTGTCCGGAGCTCTCCACCTTCATCGTACCGGCGGTGATCGATCGCTCCCCCCTGGTGCTGGCTCTCTCCACCGGCGGCGCCGCGCCGGTGCTGGCGCGCTTGCTGCGCGCCCGGCTGGAGACGTTCCTTCCCGCGGCCTATGGGCGGCTGGCCGCCCTGATGGGCGGATTCCGGGCAGCGGTGAAACAGCGGTTCGCGCAGTCCGAGGAGCGCCGGCGCTTCTGGGAGCGGATTCTGGAAGGCCCTATCGCCGAGCGCGTCCTGGAGGGCGACGAGTCCGGCGGCAAACAAGCCCTCGAGGAGGTCCTGGAGGCGGGGGCCGCACCCGACCCGGTGGGGGAGGTGGCACTGGTGGGTATCGGGCTGGGCGACCCGGATCTGTTGACCGTGAAAGCGCTGCGCATCATGCAGCAGGCGGACGTGGTGGTCTATGACCGACCGGTTTCGGAGGCACTCATGGACCGCGTCCGCCGGGATGCGGAACGGGTATTCGTGGGCAGGACCGCCGACGGCCATGCCTTGCCGCAGGAATCCGTAAACGAGCTCCTGGTCCGGTACGCTTCGGAGGGCCAACGGGTGGTGCGCCTCGAAGGGGGAGATCCCTTCGCTTCCGGACGGGGTGCCGAGGAAATCCGGCACCTCCAAGAGGCGGGAATCTTCTGCCGGGTGGTCCCGGGGATCACGGCTGCCTTGGGCTGTGCGGCTTATTGCGGCATTCCGCTCACCCATCGGGAGCACGCGCAGGCCGTAGTGCTTGTGACCGGGCACCTCCGAAACGACGAACTGGACCTGCCCTGGACCACGCTGGTACAGCCCCGGCAGACCGTGGTGGCCTACATGGACCTGGAAACATTGCCGAAGCTCTGCGCCGGGCTGAGGGACCACGGACTGCCCGATGATTGGCCGGCGGCGGTGGTGGAGCAGGGTGGCGGGCCGGATCGGCAGGTCGTCGCCGGCACCCTGGCCGATCTGCCGGGCCGGACGGCGGAGGCGGGAGCGCGGTCGCCAGCCGTGGTGGTCGTGGGACAGGTGGTGTCGCTCCGCGGTCACTCGGAGTAAGAGGCGCAAGCCGCGGATCCATGGACGGGAGCCCGGACCGAGCCTTGGCTCCAGCCCTTCCATCGGCGCCTGACCTGCCAGCCAGGGTCCGAGCTATCCCTCCGACGCCTCCAGGGCCGAACGGTATATCTCCACATAGCGCGCCGCGCTGCGCTCCCAGGTGAAATCTTGCCCCATTCCGGTGACCTGGATACGGCGCCAACGGTCCGGGGTTTCGTAGAGCGTAAGTGCCCGGCGGACGGCGCCCGCCAGGGCGGCGGGTGTATCGTCCAGGAAGGTTATGCCGGTGGCCCGCCCCGCCGCCAGGTTCTCAGAGTCGGCGTCCACCACCGAGTCCGCCAGTCCCCCCACCGCCCGGACCACGGGCACGGTTCCGTAGCGTAGGCCGTACAGCTGATTGAGCCCGCAAGGCTCGAAGCGGGAGGGCATGAGCAGCATATCCGCCCCCGCCTCCAGGCGATGGGCCAGGGCCTCCGAAAAGCCCAGGTGGAGGCCCACCCTGCCCGGATGGTATTCCGCCAGCCTGCGCAGCGTGGTCTCGTAGTACCGGTCGCCCGTTCCTACCACGGCGAGCTGCGTCCCCTGGGCGAGGAGCTCGTGGGAAGCGCCGAGGATCAGGTCGATACCCTTCTGGTCCGCCAGTCGCGAGACCACGCCCAGCAAGGGGGTATCCGGCTCGGGGTCGAGGTCCAGCTCCGCCTGCAGGGCCTCCTTGACCGTTCGCTTGCCGGAAAGGTCCTGGCTGGAGTAGTGGGCCGGGAGGAATCGGTCCGTTTCCGGGTCCCACTGGCGGTGGTCGATGCCGTTGAGTATGCCGGTCAGCTCCGCGGCGCGGTGGCTGAACAGGCCCTCCAGGCCCCAGCCGTGTGCCGGGGTCTGGATCTCCCGAGCGTAGGTGGGGGAAACCGTGGTCAGACGGTCCGCAAAAACGGCCCCGCCCTTCATGAAGGAGAGGTGGTCGTAGAATTCCAGGGCGTCCGGATGCCAGAGCCAGGGCGGGAGCCCGAGCTCCTGGAAAGTGGCGAAGGGGAACAGGCCCTGGTAGGCGATATTGTGGACGGTGAAGACCACCGCCACCGGGACACGATTCAGCAGCATGCGCACGGGGACCAGCCCGGTCTGCCAGTCGTTGCAGTGAATCACGTCCGGCATCCAGCCGAGGCCCGCCCGGTCGCCGGCGATTGCGGCTGCCGCCCTCGCCAGTCGGTCGAAGCGCCGGGCATTATCCGGATGGGGGGCGCCGTCCGGACCCACATAGGGGTTGCCGGGGCGGTCGCTGAATCCCGGTGCGTCCAGCAGCCAGACCGGAACGGTTGAATCGGGCAGGCGGGCTTCCAGGAGGTCCGTGGCTCCGTCCAGCCGCGCGCCGTTCCAGCCCGGAACCGGAGGGGGCGCTTCCAGCTTGCGCAGGGTATCCGCATAGCCGGGCAAGAGGATGCGGACATCATGGCCCAGCTCCGACAGGGCGAAGGGCAGGCTGGCGGACACATCCCCGAGCCCGCCGGTCTTGACGAAGGGATGAACCTCGCTGCTGACGAACAGGATCTTGAGCATGGGCTCTCGCCCGCCTTACTGGGAATCGGACGGACGGAGGATGATCCCGGCGAGCGGCGGGAGGGTAAGGGTTATGGAGTAGGGATGCCCCATCCAGGGCGCTTCCGAGGCGGTGACTCCCCCCGCATTGCCCAGGTCCGAGCCGCCGTAGAAGGCCGAATCGGAGTTGATCAGCTCCCGGTAATGCCCGCCGCGGGGAACACCCAGACGGAAGGGGGCACGCGGCACCGGGGTGAAATTGAAGGCGCCTACCACCAGCCGGCCCCCGTCGTAGCGGAGGAAGGAGAGGGTGGACTGGTCGGCGTCGTGACAGTCGATCCAGGCGAAGCCTTCCTCGCTGAAATCGTGGCGGAACAGGGCCGGCTCCTCGCGGTGGACGCGGTTAAGGTCCGCCACCAGGGATTGCAGGCCGTTGTGGAAGCCATGCTGCAGGACCTCCCAGCGCAGCCCGCGCTCCTCGCCCCACTCCTCCCATTGGCCGATTTCATTGCCCATGAACAGGAGCTTCTTGCCAGGATAGGCGTACATATAGGTATAGAGCAGGCGCAGATTGGCGAACTTCTGCCACTCGTCCCCGGGCATCTTGGCCACCATGGCGCCCTTGCCGTGCACCACCTCGTCGTGGCTGAAGGGCAGGACGAAGTTTTCCGTGAAGGCGTAGATGAGCCCGAAGGTAAGATGGTCGTGGTTGTAGTGCCGGAAGATGGGATCCAGGGCCATGTACTCCAGCGTGTCGTTCATCCAGCCCATGTTCCACTTCATGGAGAAGCCCAGGCCGCCCACGTAGGGTGGACGCGTAACCTGGGGCCAGGATGTTGACTCCTCAGCGATCACCAGGGCCCCCGGATGGCGCTCGTGAACCACCCGGTTGAGCTCGCGCATGAAATCGATGGCCTCCAGGTTCTCCCGGCCGCCGTAGAGGTTGGGGACCCAATCGTCGGCGCCGCGGGAGTAGTCCAGATAGAGCATGGACGCCACCGCGTCCACCCGCAGGCCGTCCACGTGGAATTCCTCCAGCCAGAAGAAGGCCGAGGAGAGCAGGAAGTTGCGCACCTCCGGGCGGCCGTAATTGAAGATCAGCGTGCCCCAGTCGCGGTGCTCGCCCTGGCGCGGATCCTCGTGCTCGTAGAGGCCGGTGCCGTCGAACCGTGCCAGTCCGTGGGGGTCCTTGGGGAAGTGGCCGGGGACCCAGTCCAGCAGCACGCCGATGCCGTTGCGGTGGCAATGGTCGACGAAATACCGGAACCCGTCCGGATCGCCGAAGCGGCTGGTGGGGGCGTAGAAACCGGTGATCTGGTAGCCCCAGGAGGCATCCAGGGGATGCTCGGAGACGGGCATGAGCTCCACGTGGGTGAAGCCCATGCGCGTTACGTAATCCACCAGCCGGTGGGCCAGCTCCCGGTAGTCCAGGAAGGAACCGTCCTCGGCGCGCTGCCAGGATCCCAGGTGTACCTCGTAGGCGGCCAAGGGGGCATGGAGCCACTCCCATTCCTCCCGGTCCCGCATCCAGTCGTCGTCCCCCCATTCGTACCGGCAGGGGCCTTCGATCACGGTGGCGGTGTCCGGCCGGACCTCGAACCGGCGGCCATAGGGGTCCGATTTGAGCAATACTTCCCCCGTGACGCGGCTACGGATCTCGAACTTGTACAGCTCGCCCGGATGCAGGCCGGGTACGAACAGCTCCCAGACGCCGCTATCGCCGCGGGCCCGCATGGGATGACGGCGGCCATCCCACTGGTTGAAGCTGCCCACCACGCTGACGCGCTCGGCATTGGGTGCCCACACGGAGAACAGGACGCCGGTTTCCCCGTCCGCCTCGTGGACGTGGGCGCCCAGGAAATTGTAGGCGTGCCAGTGGCGCCCTTCCCGGAACAGGTGAAGATCGAAGTCGGCGAGCCGGGGGCCGAAGGTGTAGGGATCGATGACCGAATGCTCGGCGCCCTCGGCATCGACCCAGGTCAGGCGGTAGTGGACGGGCAGGTGGTCGCCGATGCCGTACCATTCGAACAGGTCGGTGTCCGCCACCCGTTCCAGCTCCGCTCCGGTCTCCTCGATGCGCACGCTACGGGCACCGGGAAGCAAAGTCCGGATGACATCCTCGGGACCCTCCCGATGGCGGCCGAGCACGGCGAAGGGGTCCGAATGGCGGGCCTCGAGAAGCTCCCGGAGGCCGGGATCCATGGTGGGCGATTCCTGTGGCATGGGGTGTCCTGTGGCCAAGCTGGTGCGGAAAGGGCGGCCGGGGGGAAGCCATGGTCTTGGACGGCTGCCCCGGTCAATGGTTAATTGGAATTACACAGCCAATGTAACGCACTGCCTCCGAACTAGGTGCGCCAGGGAGCCTGCAAGAATCTTATGAGCGATCGAGAGCATGGAGCCGCCCCCCTCCGGGAAAACACGGAAAATCCCCGTTTCGTCAGCCTCCTGACCAAGGAAACCCTGGCCCTGATCCTGGCCGGCGGGCGCGGCTCCCGCCTGGGACGCCTGACCCTGTGGCGGGCCAAGCCCGCCACCCCGTTCGGAGGGAAGTTCCGGATCGTGGATTTCCCGCTGTCCAATTGCATGAACTCCGGAATCCGCCGCATCGGGGTGCTTACCCAGTACAAGGCCCATTCCCTGATCCGCCATGTACAGAAAGGGTGGAATTTCCTGCGCGGCGAGTTCAACGAATTCGTGGAGCTGCTTCCCGCGCAGCAAAGGATCACAACTTCTTGGTATCAGGGAACCGCCGATGCCGTCTATCAGAATCTGGACATCATCCGGGGACACCACCCGGAGTACGTCTTGATCCTGGCCGGGGACCACGTCTACAAGATGGACTACGGCCCCATGATCGCCCGTCACGTGGAAAGCGGGGCGGACATGACCGTGGGCTGCATCGAGGTCTCCCGCGAGAAGGCCAAGGCCTACGGCGTGATGACCACCGACCCCGACGGCCGCGTGGTCAAGTTCGCGGAAAAGCCCGAGGAGCCCGATCCGGTGCCCGGGGAAACCGAGGTTTCCCTCGCCTCCATGGGCATATACATATTCAACACCCAGTTTCTCTACGAACAGCTCATCCAGGATGCCGACGATTCCTTCTCCTCCCATGACTTCGGCAAGGACATCATTCCGAAGGTGATCGAGCGCCAGAAGGTCATGGCCTATCCCTTCCGGGATCCGCAGACCGGGGATCAGGGGTACTGGCGGGACGTGGGAACCATCGATGCCTTTTGGGCGGCCAACCTGGAGCTCATCGGCATCACCCCCGAGCTCAACCTCTACGATCAGGAATGGCCCATTTGGACCTATCAGGAGCAGCTTCCCCCCGCCAAATTCATCTTCGACGACGAGGACCGGCGTGGGATGGCCGTGGACTCCATGGTCTCCGGAGGCTGCATCATCTCCGGCGGCGTGGTCCGGCATTCCCTGCTCTTCTCCAACGTCTACGTCCATTCCCGGGCCTACGTGAAGGATTCGGTGATCCTTCCGGACGTGGAGGTGGGCGACCGGGCGGTGGTGAAACGGGCGGTGGTGGATCGGGGCTGCCGGATCCCCGAGGGGATGGTGATCGGCGAGGATCCGGAGGCCGATGCGGAACGATTCGACGTCAGTCCCGGGGGCGTCGTCCTGGTAACCCCCGAAATGCTGGGAATGCAACTGCACCATGTCCGATAACCGCCCGCTGAAGGTCGTTCTCTGCTGGCACATGCACCAGCCCCAGTACCTGGACCCGAGCTCCGGGAATTACCAGCTGCCCTGGACCTATCTCCACGGCATCAAGGATTACGTGGATATGGCCGCCCACCTGGAGGCGATTCCCGAGGCGCGGGCGGTAGTCAACTTCGCTCCGATCCTCCTCGACCAGCTGGAGAGCTACGCCCGGCAGATTCGGGATCACCTGCGCGAGGGAGCGCCCATCCGGGATCCGCTGTTGGCGGCATTGGACAGTCCGGTTCCTCCTGCGGGAAACGATGAGCGACTGACCCTGATCCAGGACTGCACCCGGGCCAACCGGAAGAATGTGGTAGACCGCTTCCCGGCCTTCCGGAGGCTGGTGGGCATGGCCGAGTGGCTGGAGGGGGACCCCGAGGCGCTGCTCTATATCGACGACCAGTTCATCGCCGATATCCTGACCTGGTACCACCTGGCCTGGATGGGCGAGACGGTGCGTCGGGAGGATCCCCGGATCCGGGGCCTGCAGGAGAAAGGAGGCGGTTTCACGGTGGAGGACCGGCGCCATCTGCTGTCCATCATCGGCGAGCTGCTCGAAGCCATTCCGGAGCGATACCGGCGCCTGGCGGAGAACGGCCAGGTTGAGCTTTCGGTTACCCCGTACGCCCATCCGATCCTTCCTTTGCTGCTGGATTTCCGTTCCATGCGCGAGACGCTTCCGGAGAGTCCCTTGCCGGAACGGTCCACGTATCCGGGAGGCGTGGACCGGGCACGCTGGCACTTGCGGGAGGGGGTGGAAACCTTCCGGCGCCACTTCGGTATCGCACCGAAGGGGTGCTGGCCCTCGGAAGGGGCGGTGAGCGAGCAGAGCCTGCAGCTCCTCACGGAAGCTGGCTTTACCTGGGCGGCCACGGGAGAGGGAGTGCTGGGCAACAGTCTGGGCAAAAAATATGAGAAATATGGCGACACCGCAGGCGCCAGTCTCTGCCACCCGTATCAGCTACGGGGGACGGGTACCCCTTGCTTTTTCCGCGACGACGAGCTGTCGGACCTGATCGGCTTCCAGTACTCCGACTGGCACGCCGACGACGCGGTGGGCGATCTGATCAACCGCCTGGAACAGATAGGCGAGGCCACGGCGGACCAGCCGGATCCGGTGGTGCCCATTATCCTGGACGGTGAGAATGCCTGGGAGCACTACCCGGAGAACGGCTACTACTTCCTCAGTGGGCTCTACCAACGTCTTTCCGAGCATGCCGGTATCGAGCTGACCACCTTCTCCGATGCCCTGGAGCGGGAGGTCCCGGTGAACGATCTGGAGCACCTGGTGGCCGGAAGCTGGGTCTACGGGACCCTCTCCACCTGGATCGGGGACAAGGACAAGAACCGCGGCTGGGAGATGCTGGTGGACGTGAAGGAGACATACGACCGGATCGTCGAGGAAGGACGGCTGGATGAAGCCGCCTTGAGGGAGGCCACCAACCAGCTGGCGACCTGCGAGGGCTCCGACTGGTTCTGGTGGTTCGGGGACTACAACCCGGCGGACGTGGTGCGCGATTTCGAACGGCTGTACCGGCTGCATATCAGCCGGTTGTACCGGACCCTGGGCGTGGAGCCCCCGGAATACCTCGCCCATACCTTCGCCCACGGCAGCGGACGCCCCGCCCATGGCGGCGTCATGCGACCGGGCCAGGCGCAGTGAGCAACCTCCACACCGCGAAGGGACCTTCCCCATGAGCGTGCAGCGCGGCCCCGTTGCCCGGCGCCGAGCCGGCATCCTACTCCATCCCACCTCGCTACCCGGTCCCCGGGAGAACGGTGACCTCGGCCCCGATGCCCACCGTTTCGTGGATTTCCTCGCGGAAGGGGGGCTCAGCGTCTGGCAGACCCTCCCGCTAGGCCCTACGCACGACGATGGCTCCCCCTACCAGTGCCTGTCCGCCCATGCGGGGAATCCGCGTCTGGTGGCCCTGGAGCCCCTGGCGGAGGCGGGTTGGCTGGACGGCGTTCCGGAACCGCCGGGCGATCGGGAGGATGCGGAGGCCCATACCTGGAAATGCCTGCGCAGCGCCCACGCCGGATTCCTGGAGCGCGCGGACGGTGCGGCGTGGGAGGCCTTCGATGCGTTCTGCCGGGAGAAAGCCCACTGGCTGGAAGCCTACGCCCTGTTCATGGCCCTGCGCGGTGAAGGGGAGCGGCCCTGGTGGGAATGGTCGGCGCCGCTGCGGGACCGGAGGTCCGATGCCCTTGAAGAGGCCGCCGGCAGCCGATCCGGGGAGATGGCGCTCCATCGGTTCGTACAGTGGCAGTTCTTTGAGCAGTGGCGGGCGCTCAAGGACTACGCCAACGAGCGAGGCATCCTGCTTTTCGGGGACCTGCCCATCTTCGTGGCCCACGACAGCGCCGAGGTGTGGGCCCACCGGGAGCTATTCGACCTCGACCAAGCGGGGAGCACGGCCACCGTAGCCGGAGTGCCCCCGGACTATTTCTCCGAGACGGGGCAGTACTGGGGCAATCCCCATTACCGCTGGGACCGTATCGCCGCGGACGGATACGCCTGGTGGATCGAGCGCATGCGTACCCAGCTGGAGCTGTTCGACTGGGTGCGTATCGACCATTTCCGCGGCTTCGTGGCCTTCTGGGAGGTCCCGGAGGGACAGCCCGCCACGGAAGGGCGCTGGGTACAGGGGCCGGGAGCGGATTTCTTCCGCGCCCTGGAGGAGGCCCTGGGCGATCTTCCCTTGGTGGCCGAGGACCTGGGGGTGATCACCCCGGAGGTGACCGGACTCCGGGAGCGTTTCGGATTGCCCGGCATGAAGATCCTGCAGTTCGCCTTCGGCGGCGGCCCGGACAATCCCTATCTGCCGCACCACCACCAGCGGGACTTCGTGGTCTATACCGGAACCCACGACAACAACACCACCCTGGGCTGGTGGCAGGAGGAGGTTTCCGGGGAGGTTCAGGAGGAAGTCCGGGAGTATCTGGGTTATCCCGGGGAGCCCGTACCCTGGCCGTTAGTGCGTGCCGCCCTGGCCTCGGTGGGACGGACGGCGGTGGTGCCCATGCAGGATCTCCTCGGGCTGGATGGCCGACACCGTATGAATCAGCCGGCGACCATGGAGGGCAACTGGCAGTGGCGCTTCCGCTGGGAGTGGGTCCCGGAAGGGCTGGCTTCCCGGCTGGCGCGGCTGAACCGCCTTTATGACCGCACCTAAGGCGGAAGCCGAGACGCGTGGCTCCGGCGCTGTCCGCGCCAAGCGGCGTAAAATTTATTGACAACCATGGTCTGTCGTTGATAAGTGACAGACACGGGCTGCGACCTCCCCAGATCCCGCAGTAGGGAAGTCCGCAAAGGGGTGGGGAGGTCGCCTTTTTCGTGGCCCGGAAGCCCCGGGGGCTACAGCCAGAGCATGCGTCCGGTCTCGTGCAATTGCGCGAGATCGGGGTGATAGGGATACATCCGCAGCTTGTAGAACTGCAGCCCGGGCAGGGTCGGCTCCAGGTCCAGATGGAATAGGGTGGCGCCGTCCGGTCCCTTTTCCTCCAGATGCGCCAGTCCGTGGCGCTCCTGCGTATCGAAGCCGCCCAGCGCGTTCTCCCGGCCCACCAGGCATTCGACCCGCACGTCCTCCGGCGACAGTCCGTTCAGGTGCACGGCGACGGTGATGGGCAGCTTGTCGCCGCTGGTTAGCGTGTGCGGAAACCAGTCGAGCCGCTCCATCCGCACGCTGTCCCAGGCTTCGTTCACGCGCCGTTTCCAGCGCGCCAGCGCGCGGGCGGATTCCCCTTCGTTGCGCGCCAGGCGCCGCTGCTGACGGCTCGCCGGACCGTAGAAGTCCCGGACGTAGTCCATGAGCATGCGCTGGGCGTTGAAGCGCGGAATCTGGGACTTGATGGCGTTCTTGGACATCCGCACCCATTCCTGACTGTAGCCGTGCCCGTTGCGCCGGTAGTACCGCGGCACCACCTGGTCCTCGAGGAGCTCCATGAGCTCCTTGGACTCCTCCCGGTTGCGGTAGTCGCTGCTCATCTCCGGGTCGTGGGGCGTGATCGCCCAGCCGTTCTCGCCGTTGTAGCCCTCGCCCCACCAGCCATCGAGCACGGAAAGGTTCAAGCCGCCATTGATGCCGGCTTTCTGGCCCGAGGTGCCGCTGGCCTCCTTGGGATATTCCGGGGTATTGAGCCAGACATCCACACCCGTCACGAGCTTCCGGGCCAGGGCCACGTCGTAGCCTTCCAGGAAGATGATCTTGCCCTCGAACTCCGGGCGCCGCGAGAACTCGTGGATCACCTTGATGAGGTGCTGGCCGGGCTGGTCATTGGGGTGCGCCTTGCCGGAGAACAGAAACAGCACGGGGCGATCCGGGTCGTTGACCAGTCGCGCCAGACGGTCCGGGTCGGTGAACAGTAGGGTGGCCCGCTTGTAGGTGGCGAATCTGCGGGCGAAGCCCACCGTCAGGATATCGGTGCGATCCGGGGAAAGGTGCTCGGTGAGCCGCTCGATCTGGGCCTGCGTGGCACCGTTGCGGCGGTGCCGATGGATGAGTCGTTGGCGGGCCTCGGTGAAGAGCTCCGCTTTCAGGGTCTGCCGCAGACTCCAGAAGCTGTGGTCCTGGATCTGGTCCATGCCCTTCCAGAAGTCCTCGTTGAGGAGCTCGCTCCGCCACTGTCCGCCGAAGTGGAGATCGAAAAAGCTCACCCATTCCCGGGCCAAGAAGGTGGGGACGTGTACGCCGTTGGTGACGTAGCCGATGGGGTTCTCCTCCATGGGAACCTCGGGCCAGATATAGCCCTCCATCTCCGAGGCCACCCGGCCGTGAATCCGGCTCACCCCGTTCTGGTAGCGGGAGGTACGCATGGCCAGCGCCGTCATGTTGAAACCGCCGTCGCCGTGCAGCCCGCTCCGGCCGAGCCCCAGGAGCCAGTCCATTTCCGCGCCCAGCTCCTCCTCGACATAGGAGGCGAAATAGGTGCCCATGAGCTCGGGGTCGAATATATCGTGACCCGCGGGTACCGGGGTGTGGGTGGTGAACACGGTGGCGCTCGCCGCGCGCTCCAGGGCGGTGTCCAGGTCCATGCCGCGGGCCAGGAGCTCGCGGCAGCGCTCCAGGGCCTGAAAGGCGGCATGCCCCTCGTTGATGTGCCAGACGGAGGGATTCAGCCCGAGGGCGCGCAGGGCACGGACACCGCCGATGCCCAGGACGATCTCCTGCTGAATACGGACGGTATTGTCGCCGCCGTACAACTGATAGGTGATGGACCGGTCCTGATCGTCGTTGTCGGGAAGGTCGGTGTCCAGCAGATAGATGGAGACGTGTCCCAGGCTTCCGCGCCAGATCCGTACCCGCACTTCGCGCCCGGGTAGCGGGGCGGTGATGTGGATTTCCTCGCCGTCCTCGTTGTGCACCGGCTCGATGGGCAAGTCGGCGAAATCGGTGGGGTTGTAGTGGGCCACCTGGTTGCCTTCCGCATCCACCGTCTGCACGAAGTAGCCCTGCCGGTAGAGGATCCCCACGGCCACCATGGGCAGGTGCATGTCGCTGGCGGCCTTGACCAGGTCCCCCGCCAGGATGCCCAGGCCGCCCGAGTACAGGGGCAGGCTCTCATGGAAGCCGAACTCGGCGCAGAAGTAGGCGATTAGGTCCTTGTCGTGGCTCAGATGCTCCTGAAGCTCGGAGCGCATGGGCTCCTTGTGGTAGCTGTCGAAGCTGGACAGTACCCGGTTGTACTCCTCCAGGAAGACCCGGTCCCGGGCCGCCTGCTCCAGACGGGACTGGCTGACACGGCGCAGGAAGATCTTGGGGTTGTGCCCGCAGCTCTCCCAGACCTCGTGGTCCAGCTGGTAGAAGAGTCCCCGGATGCGGCGGTCCCAGGTGTATTTGAAGTCGTTCGCCAGCTCACGCAGCCGGGCGAGATTCTCCGGGATTCGGGGCTGGACTTCCAGGCGGTAGCGGGTTCCGGGCATTTATGTGATTACCTGGCAAAAGGAAATTGGTTACGCGGAGCCAAGTATAGGGCCCCGGCGGCGGGTGAAAATACGGAAAGACCCCTAGTCCCCGTCATGCGTCTCCTTCCGGTCCGGGGGGCGTTCCAGGGAACGCCGCAGGGGATGCCCGGGAACGGGCCAGCGTCCCTTCGCGGCATTTTCGGCCCCCCGGAACGCAAGCCAGCCGTAGCTCCCGTAGTGGGGGAGGGGCCGGCTCAGGGCGGCCAGAGCCTCCGGGGATCGGGCCGCGACGAGCAGGCTGGGGGGCTCGCCGGGACCACTACGGCCCACAAGGACGCGGGCCGTGGACTCCCGGGGGAAATCCGGAAACGACCGATGACCGTCCAGGTCTCCCCAGGCTCCCGCCAGCTTGTCCGGCGGCACGATGCGGATCGTGGGCCTTCCTTTCCCATCCGCCGCGGATTCCTGCTCCCCCCGGCCGAGGGCTCGTCTCACCTGCCGCGCCGCGGAGCGCCAGTCCTTGCCGGAAAGCCCGGGGTCAAGACGGAGGCGGGCGGGTGCCTTGGCCAGGACGGCGGAAAGCCGCGGCGGTACCTCGGCCGGGGCCAGACTGCGGAATACCCGGTAGTCGGGGTCGACGGCAACCCCGGTAACCCGTTTCTCCGGCACCGGCCAGCGGAAAGTCTGACGGCGCTCGTTCAGCAGCGCGGTCACCTTACGGACGGAGCCGTCCGCATGCTGCAGGTGAACCGGAAGATGGAGGGGGTAGGGCGGGACTTCCTGGGCCAGCGTCAACCGAACCTGGTCCCCGTCCGAACGGACCGCGGCGATGCGCAGGCTCGGGGCGCCCGGGCGGTCGAGCCAGGCCTGGAAGAAGCGGCCCAGCTCGCGCCCGCTGGCGCCCTCGAAGGCCTGCTGGAGATCGCCCCAGGACGCGCGCCGGTAGCGGTGCTCCCGGTAGAAGCGACGCAGGGCGGCATTGAAGGACTCGCCGCCCAGCCGGTCGCGCAGCATGATCCAGAGGAAAGCCGCCTTGTTGTAGCCCACGGTACGGGAGACCTCGTTCACCCGGGCGCCGAAATCCCGCAAGGCCGGCGCCGGTCCGTCCCGGTTGTAGGTGGCGAAATCCTGCAGCCAGCGCAGGCGCATCCTGCGGGCGGCCTCTGGAGAGGATCGCGCCCGCAGGCGGTAGTCCGCGCCGAAGGTGGTCAGGCCTTCCGCCCAGTTGCCGCTACCGGGTGCCACGTAGACCCCGTTTCCCCACCAGTTGTGCAGCACCTCATGGGGCAGCGACTGCTGGCGGATGAAGGGCAGGGGCAGGATGCGGCGGCTGAGATAGGCGATGCCGGGATATCCGAATCCGGTGGGCCAGGGACTGCTGACCACGGCGAAACCGGCATGGGGATACCGGCCGTAGCGCTTCTCGAACAGTTCCATGTACCGCGCGGAGTCGGCGAGATAGGCATCGGCGAGCCCCTCGAGTCCCTGGTGGAAGAAGGTCGCCACCGGGATTTCCCGGGAGGCGGAGCGCCGCTGGACCGTGTAGGGGCCACCCAGGACCACCGCCGCCTCGGCAGGGTGCTCCACCCGGAATCGGGTGACGCGGCGGGATTCGGTGACGTGCCCGGTTTCCCGGTTCCCCGGTGCCGCAACCCGGATTGCCCGGGGCGCATTGACCGCCAGCTCATAGGTGTGCAGGCGATTGCCGAGGCGGGGATACCAGCTCCCGCCGCCCAGGAAAACGCCCTTTCCTCCCAATCGCGGACCGAAGCCCCTGAGTACAGAGCGAGAGGTGGCCGTATCCCGGCCCGTAAGCGTGCCTGCGAATCGCACATCCGCCGTATGGTCCCCGGCTTTCAGGGAGCGGTCCCCGGTCCATAGGCGGGGGCTCCCGGGTTTTCGCCCACCGGGGTACTCCCGGCCGTCCACCTGCACGGACCGGACCGCCAGATCGGGGTGGAGCCGGAAGGAGAAGGGCCCCTCGCCCTGCCAGCGGATGCGGTCCACACCCTGAAGGCGGCTTGCCCCGGGATCCAGGGTGACCCGGATGTGGTGGTCTGGAAGCACGTCGCTCTCGGCTGCTCCGGACTCCATCCCCGTGACAATCAGTAGGGGGACGAGGAGCAGGGGCAGGAGGCTACCCCTCATCCCCGGCATCCCCCCTTCGGGGCTCCGCTTCGGCCACCCACTGGTCATAGCACCCAAGCCCGCAAAAATAGAGTACGTACTCCTGACTTTCCAGGCTCTTGGCCTCGTTGCGGGGGATCTCGGCCAGGCAGACCTCGCAGGATACCCGCTGGTGCTGCCCAGGCTTTCCTGGATCATTCATCTCCGCCTCCGGTGCGGCCTCGACCTATTATTAAAGAGAATGCAAAAAAAGTGTATTAACGGTTCATAAGCTTTCTTTCTCTTCCATTAGCGTGTTGACGCGGTTGGCGATCTGCAGGACCCCCAGGGCGTAATCGGAGGAGTAGTTGTATCGCATGATGGCGCGAACATAGCTTCCGACATATTCCACATTCGGAATGTCAGAGTGGGCCTTGTCGAAACGGCGCAGCTCCTGGCCGTCGGCGTTGCTGGCCATGGCGAAGCTGGCCCGGCCGTCATCGAATTCCAGCCAGGCCTCCACGATCCGGTCCAGGTTATCCAGGCGGCCGAAGTCCACTTGTTCGTCGGGCCAGCCGAATTTGTTGCGGATCAGGTTGGCGGCGGAAAGGATGGCATCCGGGAGCTGGGTGAGGTCGGGGGGGGCTTCACCGGCACTCACCGCATGGTCCATGTTCGCGGGGAGGAATTGGGGAATACCCACTGCCCCGGCGTAGCTGGCGCGAATGGGGGTTTCGGCCAGCTTGATGCCCTGCCGCTCCGCGTAGAGAACCAGGGCCACCAACTGCTCGGCGGCCATATCCAGCAGCCGCGGCACCCTGCGCTTCATGCGCAGCGAGGCATCGGGACCCACGGCCAGGCTGTCCAGAAGGCTGTTGAAGACGACAAAGGCGTCATGGCCGAAGCTGTCGTAACGGCCCAGGGCGCTCTCCTTGAGCAGAATGGCCCCGATGATCTCCTTGCGGATTCCATATTCCTCTTCCATGCGCTCGTAGACGGGGGCGTACTCGCGCAGGTTCTTAGCGAGCACCTTGGCCTCGTACACGTAACGCCGGTTGGCCTTGCGCTCCGCGGCCTTGTGCTTGGGGATCTGGGAGATGTCCGTCCGCAGGCGGACCGCCTTTTCATCCCGCAGCCCGGCTTTCTCGGAGCTGAACAGGTCCTCTATGCGCTCGGGGGAAATACCCCGGTCGATGAGGCGACTGAAGAGCACCCGGTAGCGGTCGGGGTGCTCGAATTGGCGGGCGGTCCCCTCCAGGTCGGTGGCTACCGCAAGGGCGGGAGCCAATCCGAAAATCAGCATGACAACAATCCGGAGCACGGCATAACCTCGGAATAAAGCTGGAAAAATTCCTGTCCGATTCCTTTTGGTCCAGGATGGGTGGATACTGAATTCGATTTGGAATGGGCTTGGACTGGGTGGCAACCTGCCTATTTGGGCTGTCGAGGCGCCTGTCGGGCGCAAAGGTGAGTGATTGGTGGATTCCCGGGTCAGAAACGGCATCCCCGTTGGGGCGCTCCCCCAATATCTGCATGAGCAGCGGGAGGACGTCTACCTCCTCCTGCGCCATTACCTGAGCCTGGAGCGCTCCTTTCTGCTTCATTCCGATCTGTGGGACGAGCTCGCGCAGTTCGCGGCGAGCACTTCCCCGGGAATGGAGAAGAGCCCCCTGGCACGCATCATAGCCGTCGCCCAGGAGGCCGTGCTGGAGGCCCCCTGGATCTGTCTTTCCATCCGCCCGGCCATCGCGACATGGGAATACCTGCGCTTCCATGTGGAAGAGGTAGAGTTCGAGGTCATTTCCGTGTCGGAGTTCCTCAAGTTCAAGGAACGGCAGGTGACCCGGCGGGATCCGGAGGAGGATTGGTGCCTGGAGGTGGACCTGGCGCCTTTTTCCCGGGAATTCCCCAAGCTGCAGGAAACCAGGTCCATCGGCCGGGGGGTGGAGTTCCTGAACCGGCGGCTTTCCAGCCAGCTGTTCCAGGACCTGGACGGGGGAGATCAGAGCCTGTTGCGCTTCCTGCGCCTCCATCAGTACCGCGGGCAGCAGCTCATGCTGAACGGCGGTATCCAGACCGTGGACGAGCTGCGGGCCGCGCTGCGGAGCGCGGAGCAGCGGCTCGCCAGGGAGGACCAGAGCGCGGGCTGGGCGCAGGTGGAGCATTACCTGTGGGATCTTGGTTTCGAGCCCGGGTGGGGCCGCGACGTGGCGCGCATCCGTGACACCCTGCACCTGCTCTCGGATATCCTGGAGGCCCCGGAGCCCGCCACCCTGGAGCGGTTCCTGGGCCGCATCCCCATGATCTTCAATCTGGCGGTAATCTCCCCGCATGGCTTCTTCGGCCAGTCCAATGTGCTGGGCAAGCCCGATACGGGGGGCCAGGTGGTCTACATCCTGGATCAGGTGCGCGCCCTGGAATCCGAGATGCGGCAGCGCATCTGGGAGCAGGGCCTGGACATCGAGCCCAAGATCCGCATCCTGACCCGCCTCATCCCCGAGGCGGAGGGAACCACCTGCGACCAGCACCGGGAGCACGTCCTCTCCACTAAGTATACCCACATCCTGCGCGTTCCGTTCCGAACCGAACAGGGTGAAGTGGTGCCGCACTGGGTATCACGGTTCGAGGTATGGCCCTATCTGGAGCGGTTCACGGTGGAAGCGGAGAAGGAGCTCCTGGCGGAGCTGGGGGGCCGCCCGGACCTCATCATCGGCAACTACTCGGACGGCAACCTGGTGGCGACCCTGCTGGCCCAGCGTCTCCACGTGACCCAGTGCAATATCGCCCACGCCCTGGAAAAGCCCAAGCACCTCTACTCGGACCTGTTCTGGCGGGAAAACGAGGGCGAGTACCATTTCTCCGCGCAGTTCACGGCGGATTTAATCGGCATGAACGCCGCTGATTTCATCATCACCTCCACTTACCAGGAGATCGCCGGGGATGGTGAGTCCATGGGTCAGTACGAAAGCTATGAATCCTTTACAATGCCCGGCCTGTATCGAGTCCTGAACGGAATCGACATCTACGATCCCAAGTTCAATATCGTCTCTCCGGGGGCGGATTCCGAGGTGTATTTCCCCTACACGAATCGGGATCACCGGCTCACCGGGCTCCACGAAGAGATCCGGGAGCTGGTGTACGGCGGGGAGCGGGCCGATGCTCGGGGCAGCTTCGTGGATCCCGAAAAGCCCGTCCTGTTCACCCTGGCGCGGCTGGATCGCATAAAGAACATCACTGGCCTGGTTGAGTGGTTCGGGAGCAGCCCCCGGCTCCGGGGAGCGGCCAATCTGCTGGTGATCGCCGGACATGTGGATACCGCCCGGTCCGTGAATTGGGAGGAGCGGGCCCAGATCGAGCAGATGCACCAGCTCATGGACACCCACGATCTGGACGGCGAGGTGCGCTGGCTGGGTACGCACCTGGACAAGAATCTGGCCGGGGAGCTCTACCGGTACATCGCCGATAACGGCGGGGCCTTCGTGCAGCCCGCCCTGTTCGAGGCCTTCGGCCTCACCGTGATCGAGGCCATGACCTCCGGCCTACCCACCTTCGCCACCGCCTACGGCGGGCCCCTGGAGATCATCCAGCACGGCCATTCCGGGTTTCACATCAACCCCAACCATGGGCAGCAGAGCGCTGACATCATGGCCGATTTCCTGGAGCAGTGCGTCGCGGAGCCCGGTTATTGGACGCAGGTCTCGGAAGCGGCCATGGCCCGGGTCAAGGCCCGGTACACCTGGGAGCTGTACGCGGAGCGGATGATGACCCTTTCCCGCATCTACGGATTCTGGAAGTACGTGACCAACCTGGAGCGGGACGAGACGCGGCGGTACCTGGAGATGTTCTACGGTCTCCAGTTCAGGCCCCTGGCTCGGCATGTGGGGGAGGCCCGTGCCGAGGAGGAATGACCGCTGAACGGGAGTGCGCGGGCGATGAGGCCTGGTAATGGGGCCCGGCTATGCCGGATGCTCGGTGCCTTCCTGGTGCTACTGCTCATCCAGGCGCGTCCGGGATGGGCCATGGAGACACCTCGCGGGCCGCTGGTGTTCGGGGTCCTTCCCTATGCCGCCCCCGGCGCGCTGTTCAAGCGCTTCGCGCCGCTCCGGAACCATCTGAATGACCGCCTGACGACCCGCGTGGAGCTGGAAACCGCCCGCAATTTCGCCACCTTCATAGAGCGCACCGACGAGGGCCAATACGGCATGGTGCTCACCGCGCCCCATCTGGCCCTCGCGGCCGAGGCCCGCGGACCCTATGAGATCGGTGCCCGGACGACGGGCGCCATGCGTGCCGTTGTGGTAATTCCCTCGGTAGCCGGCGCGAAGCGTGTCGAGACCCTGCCGTGCGCGACCATCGCCACGCCCCCGGAAACCGCCATCGCCACCCTGATGGGACGGGATCTGCTGTTGCGGCGCCTTCCTCCGGAGGGAGAGCTGCCCACCTTCCGAGTGCAGCCCACCCACGCCTCCGTCGTGCATGCGGTGCTGGACGGCGATGCCTGCGCGGGCGTATTGAGCGGTCGGATCTGGCGACAGTACCGGCACCGGGGAGCACCCCTGCGCCCCCTCGCATGGTCGAAACGGGTGCCGGGCCCCGCCGTCCTCCTGCACCGGGCGCTTCCCGAAAGGGTCCGTGAACGGATCCTGCGGATCCTGGTCGCCCTGGAGCGGGAGCCCGAAGAGCGTGCGCCGCTCCGGCGCACCACCTTCCAGGGCTTCCACCGGGCCTCCCGGGCGGACTTTGTCGGCCTGCGCCCGTACCTGTACGGCATCACGCTGCCGGCGCGATCCGGCCCATGAGCATGCTGGGGAAGGGGGGGATCGACGGACGCGGGAAGAACGGCACCAAGGGCAGGCGCCGCTCTACCTGGTTCATACTTTCCATCCTGGCCATCGAGGTGGTCTCCCTTTCCGCCCTGGTCTGGAATTCCGTTCGGATCATCACCACCAGTCACGCGCAGCTCATCGAATCCTCCGCGGTCCAGGTCAACGACCTCCTCAGCCATTCGGTGGCCCGGGGGCTTGCCGCCGACGATCCAGCGCTGGTCCAGGATGCCCTCAACCTCTTGCACAACAACGACAACCTGGTCTACGTGACGGTGCTGGACCGGAGTGGCCGGGTGGTGGGGGCATTGGGTAATCCCCCGGAGCGCTTCCGGGAGGATCCCGGGGTACGGGAGTCGGGCGGGGACGGGGTATACGATACGGCCAGCCCCATCCGGCTCTACGGTCAGCGCCTCGGCACCCTGCATACGGGCCACTCCCTGGAGCGCGGCCGGGCCTTCACCGCGCAGACCCGGCTGCAGAACACCGTGATCGCCGGTATCGAGATCGTGCTGACCATTCTGGCTACGCTCCTGCTCGGGCTGTTCTTTACCCGCAATCTGCGGCGATTGGAGGAGGGAGCCCTTGCCCTTTCCAAGGGGGATTACGGCTACCGCATTCCGGTAAGTGGGCAGGACGAGTTCGCCCACGTGGCCAAATCCTTCAATCAGATGGCCGAGAACCTCACCACCGCCCAGGCGGAGCTGGAGGAGAAGAACCGGGCCCTGGAGCGCCAGGCCCGGCACTTCCGCACCTTGCTGGACGGCGTGGAAGCGGTGGTGGTGGAAGGCGATCCCACCACCCGCCAGCTCACCTACGTCAGCCAGGAGGCGGGCAATCTGCTCGGTCATCCGGTGGCTGAATGGTTCCGCCCGGGGTTCTGGCTGGATCATATCCATCCCGAGGACCAGGAGGCCTTCCTCGCCGAGCTGTCCGGACACCAGGGCGAGCCGGGGTCCTTCACCCACGACTTCCGGATGCTCCACCACGACGGCCACGCCATCTGGGTGCGGGCCATCAATGCCGTGGACCGGGATGAGGACGGTGCGCTGATCCTGCGTGGGCTTCTCCTTGATGTGACCGAGGAGAAGCGCTCGGCGGAGCGGATCATCTACCTGGCGGACCATGATCCCCTCACGGACCTTTTCAACCGCGGCCGGTTCCAGGAAGAGCTGGAGCGCAACGTCACCTACGCGCAGAGCTACGGGCACGAGGGGGCGCTGCTGGTCCTGGGACTGGATCGCTTCAAGTACATCAACGATACCCTCGGCCACGGAACCGGGGATTACTATCTGCGCCGCGTGGCATCGGCCCTGAACAGCTTGGTGGGTGATGTGGACATTCTCGGGCGCCTCGGCGGGGACGAGTTCGCGGTGATCCGTCCGCTCGCCACCGCGGAGGAGATCCGGGAGCTGGCGGAGCGCATCCGAGCCCGTCTGGCCCGGCCACTTCTGGAGTCTGAGCAATATACCTCCGCCATCACCGCCAGCATGGGGGTGGTGTTTTTCCCGAGACACGGTGTGCACGCCGACGATCTCCTGGCAAAGGCGGATGCGGCTCTCGGTACCGCCAAGGAAGAGGGGCGGGACCGGCTCCACGTCTACCACGAGGGCGACGAGGCCATCGGCCGCATGCGGGCCAAAATCAAATGGGAGGACCGCATCCGCCGGGCCCTGCGGGAAGACCGGTTCCTGTTCCACTACCAGCCGATCATTCGCCTGGATTCGCGAATCGTCAGCCACTATGAGGTCCTGCTGCGGATGGAGGCCGAGGGGGGGGAGCTGGTGGGGCCCGGCGCTTTCCTGGACACGGCGGAGCGGTTCGGCATGATCGGGGAGATCGACCGCTGGGTCCTGGAGAATGCCATTCGGGTGCAGGGAGAGTCGCGGCGCGTGGGAAGGCCGGTGACGCTTGCCGTGAACCTCTCGGGCCGCCACCTTGGTCGGGCGGATATCCTGGAGCTCATGAATACCGCCATCGAGAGCCATGGCGCTGATCCCCGGGCCTTGATATTCGAGGTTACGGAGACCGCCGCGGTGGAGAACATCTCCCATGCGCGGCAATTCATTCACAGCCTGCAGGAACGGGGATGCCGTGTGGCCCTGGACGATTTCGGCGTGGGCCTTTCCTCCTTCCACTACCTGAAGAATCTGCCCGTGGACATGGTCAAGATCGACGGCAGCTTCGTGCGGGCCCTGGATCGGGACGATTTCGATCGCCGTTTCGTGCGGGCCATGAGCGATCTGGCGGAAAGCCTCGGAATCGAGAGCGTGGGAGAGTTTGTGGAGAGCCAGCGGATCGCGGACCTGCTCCGGGAGCTCGGGGTGGACATGGGGCAGGGGTTCCACCTGGGACCGCCCACCTCCGGATTCCTGGGGGATTCCCGCCAGCATCCCAATGCCGGCAAGGGTGGCTGGGAGGAATAACCGGGGCGGCGCGGCCCCGATCCGGAACGCCCGGGCTCAGTCCTCCCCGGAATGATCCGGCTTCCAGCCGGCCTCCCGCGCCTTGCGGAGGCCTTCGGAGTGGATGCGCTCGTGGCGTTCCCGCAGCTCCGGGGGAAGATTGCTGACGAGATGCCCGTAGGGCTCCCAGGCCTCCGAGACCTGCCCATAGAGGTTCTCCAGGCGTCCGTAGTCCCACCCCTCGCAGGTCTCCGTCTCGGGAAGGATTTCGAATACCCAGGCGTCCCGGATGATCAGGCCCGCGTCCGTCATGCCGCCGTAGCGGTCGTTGTGGATTCCGGGGTAGAGGTTGCGCTTTTGAGCCATGTTCCGGTCCCTCCGTGGTCCGGCTCGCTTTCATGTATTTCTCTAGAAGCCAAGTATACCGTCGTATTCCGGGAAGCCGCACAGGGTGTGGCCTATCCGGCGCTCTTCGGCTAGCGTCGTAGGAGGGCGTCACGGAATGGAGGCCTGCCCCGTGGCCGAACCGTTATTGCGCTTCCATCCCGGCCCGCCGCGGGAACAGCCGCTGGAGGGCACCTTTCTCGCACATGACCTGCGGCGGCGCGGGAGTCCGGTTCAGCCATTCGTGTATTCCAACTTCATAACCAGCCTGGACGGGCGGGCGGCCCTCCTTGATCCGGCCACCGGGAAGCGCGGTATCCCGCGCGGGGTGGCCAACGAGCGGGACTGGCGCCTGTTCATGGAGCTGGCGATCCAGGCTGATGCGCTGCTGACCAGCGGGCGTCACCTCCGCGCCGTGGCCCGGGGCTGCCAGACCGAGCTTCTGGATATGCAGAACGAGTCCAACGCCGACCTGGTCGGCTGGCGTCGAAAGCGCGGCCTGGTCGGCCAGCCCCTTGTGGCCGCCATAAGTCCCGATCTCGACATCCCGGAGGACCTCGCGGAGCGTTTCCCGATCGCTCCGATTCTTATCCTGGCGCCGGCGAGCGCCCCGCCGGAACGCGCCGCGCGCCTGGGAAGGTGCGGACTGGAGGTGGTCCGCCTGGATACCCAGCCCTACATCCGGGGCCAGGATGCGGTACGTCTGCTGGCGGAGCGGGGAAACGGGATTATCTACTCCCTGGCGGGCCCGCGGATCCTCCATACCCTCCTGAGCGACACCCAGCTGGACCGGCTGTATCTGACCACGGCGCTGACCGCGCTGGGCGGAGAAGGGTACGACACCCTTCTCAAGGGCCCGCTTCTGGAGCCGCCCGCCGCCTTCGGGCTCGAAGAGCTGTATCTGGACTGGTCGGCCCCGCGGGGCGTCGGACAGCTTTTCCAGGTCCTCACAGCGGGGCGGAAAGCCGCCGCGCAGGCTCCCTGATGGCACCGTTCGTGAACAAGGATGTCCGCCCGACGGCCAGAAGCGCGGGCGGGGCTATTTACCCTTCTTGCTGTCCAGCAGATCGCTGATCCGGTCTGCCACCTTCTCGCGCATGCCTTCCACCTCCAGCAGCTCCTCCCGGCCGGCCTGGAACACGGCACGGGCGGTTCCGAAGTGACGCAGCAGCGCGCGCGCCATTTCCGGATCCACGCCCGGTAGCCCCTCCACAAGGAAGCGAATGCCCTCGCGCCGGGTTTCCGGCCGGTTGGGGCGCAAGGGCTGCTCCGCGTCGCCGGCCTTCTGCTGGGCTTCCACGGCGAGCGTGTAGAGCAGCATGGCCGAATCCTTGGGCGACGGGCTGTACAGCACAGGGATCTCCAAGGCCCCCGTGAGATGGCCGATGGCCCAGTGCACATCGAAGGGGGTCTGGTGGAACCGGGCGGTGAAGTGGTCGCCCTCCACGAGGAAAACGGGGCGGCGGTAGTGGGCCTTCATGCGGTTGGCGGTGTCGAAGACCTCCTTGTCCACCACCGCGAGGATGAAGTCGGTACCCGACTTGTATTCCACCACCGTTTCGCCGTCCAGGAGGAAATCGCCTACATCGAGCTCTTCGAATTCCAGCTCGGCCCCCTGGATCTCCTCGAGGTGCTCCGCCAGGCGGCCGCGCTGGGCGGGGTCGGCCGTGATCTTTGCGGATGTTCCGAGCCGGGACATGAGGACCTCCAAGCATTGGGGGGAAGGACGGCGGCAAAGTCCGCTGGAAGCTGTAAAGTATTAGAGCTCACTGAAATACGAAAGCGGTACAGCCGCTTCCGGCCTCCTTAGGCCTGGGCTTCCTCGAGCCGTTCACTGGCCTCGAGCCAGGCTTCCTCGGCCTCTCCCAGCTCCTTCTCCACCTGGCCCTGCTGTTGCAGAAGCTCGCGCAGGCGCTCCTTGTTCTCATCCGCGTAAAGTCCGGGATTGGCCAGGGCCTGCTCGAGCTCTTCCTTCTTCCGGGTCAGGCGGTCCATTTCCTTCTCCCATTTGCGGATCTCGTCGCGCAACGGCTTGAGCTCCTTGCGCCGATCGGCGGCGGCACGTCGGCGCTCCCGATGGCTATCGGTCCCTTTCTCCGGGCCAGCGGAGGGCTCCGATCCCCCAGGAGAAGCGGTCCGTTCCAGGAGCCATTTCCGGTAATCATTGAGATCGCCGTCGAAGGCCTGCACCCGGCCGCTGTCCACTAGCCACAGGCGGTCGGTAACCGAGCGGAGCAGATGGCGGTCGTGGGAGACGGTGACCAGGGCACCCGCGAACTCCTGGAGGGCCAGGGTGAGGGCGTGGCGCATCTCCAAATCGAGGTGGTTGGTGGGCTCATCCATAAGCAGGAGATTGGGCCGGCGATAGACCAGCAGGGCCAGTGCCAGACGGGCCTTTTCCCCGCCGGAAAGCGGCGCCGTCGGCTCGAGCGCGGCGTCACCCCGGAATCCGAAGCCGCCGAGGAAATCCCGCAAGTCCTGGGGCTGAGCAGCCGGATCCAGACGCTGCAAATGGAGGAAGGGGCTGGCCTGGGGATCCAGGTGGTCCACTTGGTGCTGAGCGAAATAGCCGACGGTAAGGCCCTGCGCCGGTTCCCGCGACCCGTTCTGGGGGGCGAGGTCACCCGCCAGGACCTGGATCAGGGTGGATTTGCCTGCCCCATTGGGGCCGAGCAGGCCGATCCGGTCGCCTGGATGAAGCTCCAGGCCGACGCCGCGCAGGATCGGATCACCACCGTAGCCGGCGGAAAGCTGCTTGAGGCTCAGCAGGGGATTGGGGAGCCGCTCCGGTTCCGGAAAGGAGAACTGGAACGGATCGTCGGCGTGGGCCGCCGATACCTGCTCCATTCGCTCCAGGGCCTTCAGACGGCTCTGGGCCTGGCGGGCCTTGGCGGCATTGGCGCGGAAGCGCTCCACGAATCGGTGGATGCGGGCCACCTCCTTCTGCTGCTTCTCGTAGGCGGCCTGCTGCTGGGCCCGCTCCGCGGCGTACTTGTCCTCGAAGGCGGAGTAATTCCCGGTGTAGAGCTTGAGTGTCCCCTGCTGGAAGTGGACGATCCGGTCCACGACGGCATCGAGGAAGTCCCGGTCATGGGAGATGAGCAGGAGGGTGCCGGGATGGGCGGCCAGCCATTCCTGCAGCCGCAGGACCGCATCGAGGTCGAGGTGGTTGGTGGGCTCGTCCAGGAGCAGTAGCTCCGCCCGGGCCATGAGCGTGCGGGCCAGGTTCAGGCGCATGCGCCAGCCCCCGGAGAAGGCCGACACGGGCTCGTGCTCCTCCTCGGGGGAGAACCCGAGCCCGTGGATCAGCCGGGCGGCGCGGGAGCGGGCGGTGTAGCCCTCGAGGGCGTGCAGATGGGCGTGCAGCTCCCCCATGCGCATGCCGTCGCCAGCGGCTTCCGCTTCGGCAAGCGCGGCCTCGGTGCGGCGAAGCTCCTCGTCCCCGTCCAGCACGTATTCGATGGCCGGTTGGGCGAGGGCTGGCACCTCCTGGGCCATCCAGGCCACCCGCCAGTCACCGGGGCAGGAGACGGAGCCCGTATCCGGGGACAGCTCTCCGCGCACCAGAGAGAATAGGCTGGTCTTCCCGGTTCCGTTGGCGCCGACCACCCCCACCTTCTGGCCCGGATGAATGGTGAGGCTGGTTTCACGCAGGAGCTCCCGGGTACCCCGTCGCAGCGTGGTATTGGTCAGTTCGAGCATGGGCCAAGTCTAACAGCCGTGAAGAGCCTTATCTGCGGGGCGCCGCCTGCGCCTGGGCCCGGCCTCGGCGGGTGGGGTTCATCCGGCGCAGCCAGGAACGGGGGAGCATGCGCAGCCCGAGCAGGATCCCCAGGATCAGGGCGTAGATGAGCGGCTCCCGAATGTCCGCCTTGACCAGCAGGTAGTAGTGGAGCACGGAAAGGACCGCCAGCAAATACACGGAGCGGTGTAACCGCGGCCACCAGGCGCCCATCCGGATCATGGCGGCGGTGGTGGAGGTTGCCGCCAGGGGAATCAGTCCGATCATGGCCACGAAGCCCACGGTGATGAAGGGCCGGTCCCAGAGATCCAGCCATATGGCACTGAGCCGCAGCGACTGGTCGAAGGCGGCGTAGGCGGCGAAATGCAGCAGGGTATAGAAGAAGGCGAACAGACCGAGCTGGCGGCGCACCTTGCCGGGCCAGCGCCAGCCGGATACGCGGCGCAGCGGGGTGACCGCCAGCGTGATCAGCAGCAAGTGCAGGGCCCACTCCCCCGTACGGTCGATAAGCGCACTGGCGGGGTTGGGTCCGAGCGTCCCCTGGAAGGTCTCGAGGATCAGCAGGCCCAGGGGCACCAGCGCTGCAGCGAAGACCAGGCTCCGGACCGGGAATCCGGGCATGCCTCAGAACCACCGCTTCAGGTTCATACCCTTGTACAGATGCGCCACCTGGTCGGCGTAGCCGTTGAACATCTCCGTGTCGCGCTTGAAGAATTCGCCGATGCGCCGTTCCCGGGCCTGGCTCCAGCGGGGGTGCGGGACATTGGGATTCACGTTGGCGTAGAAGCCGTATTCGTCGGGGGCCGCCTTGTGCCACGTGGTGACGGGCATCTCACGGGTGAGCCGGATGCGGACGATGGACTTGATGCTCTTGAAGCCGTACTTCCAGGGCACCACAAGCCGGAGGGGCGCGCCGTTCTGGTTGGGGAGGGGCTTCCCGTACACGCCCACAGCCATGATGGTTAGGGGATGAACGGCCTCGTCCAGACGCAGACCTTCCACATAGGGCCAGTCCAGGACGCTGCGCCGCTGTCCGGGCATGTGCTCGGGGTCGTAGAGCGTGGTGAATTCCACGAACTTGGCCTGGGAGGTGGGCTCGAAGCGCTTCAGGAGCGCGGCCAGCGGGAAGCCCACCCAGGGAATTACCATGGACCATCCCTCCACGCAGCGCAGGCGATATATCCGCTCCTCGTAGGAATGGGGGCCGAGTAGGTCCTCCAGGCCTACCTTGCCCGGTCTGGCCACCTCTCCGGTGATCTCCACGGACCAGGGGTCCGTAGGGAGCTGATCCGCATACTGGGCGGGATCGGACTTGGCGGTGCCGAACTCGTAGAAGTTGTTATAGGTGGTCACCTCTTCCCAGGGCGTCAGGTCCTCTTCGGTGCTGAAGCGGCTCTCCTCCGTATCGCCGATGCGGATGCCGGACCGAGCGAGGTGAGCCGGCCACAGGACGGACCCGGCGAGAGCCGCCAGGGAGCCCGCGGCCGCGGCACGGAGGAACCGGCGGCGGCCATGGAAAAGGTTCTCGCTGGTGACCTCCCGGGACGGAATGGGGTCGGGGCGCTTGATGAGCATGGGCGATTCCCTGAATGGAGGGGTTTCGTCTACATACGGGGCCGGGACCCGCTCGGATTCAATGGAGTGATCCCAGGAACGATTAACAGGCCCGGAGGCGTCATCCCCCGAATATGACTCCGATACCGAAACGGAAGTTGGAGCCGGGAGCGGAGCCCCGATCCTCCTTCCAGAGCTGGATGTCGACGACCTCCACCACCGGATAGGAGTAGGCGGCCTCGCCGATCATGCCCTCGCGGAGCCCGGTAAGCCGGCCACTGACGGTAACCTCTCGGCCTGGGGCATAGCTGGCGGTCTCCAGGTACCCTTCCTCCAACGCGAGGAAACGGCCTTGGGGCGGTTCCTCCAGGTCGGGCCGCTGGTCCCCGTCCAGGGGGTAGGCGAGGATCTCCAGCCGGGTGCTGTCTTCCTTGTTCGTGGCGTTGACGATAGTGCCGCCCCAGAGCACCCGGGTGCCCTCCAGCCGGCTCATGTCCGCCTTGGCCTGACCCGGCGTCACGTCGAGAGCGATCTGCTCGGTGGGAAAGCGCGGGGTGGCGCAAGCGCCGAGGGCCAGCACCCAGAGAACCAGGAGCAAGGTACGATAGGAGGTTCGCATTACTGCCTACCAATAGGGATAGTAGGGGGAGCGATAGGGGTACCAGGGGTCATAGTACCAGGGCCACGGATCGTACCAAGGGTCGTGGTAGCGCCTGCGCGTCTGCGGCTCCTCCTTGGCCCAGAGGTAGTGTCCCGCGGTATCCACCAGGGGGAACCGATATTCGTATTCCTCGATCTTGCGCTTCACTATCTTCTCGAAGGAGCCGGTAATCGTGATCAGGCGGCCCGGAGAATAGACCGCCGGATCCAGGAATCCCTCGATCCGGGCGATAAAGCGGCCTTCGCTGGTGTCTCCTTCCTCCGGTCGGCCATCGGTTTCCAGCGGTTTGCCGACCACCTGGATACTGGTGGTCTCCGGATTGTTCCCTACCTGGACGATCCGTCCGCCCCAGCGCACCCGGGCGCCCCGGTGGGCCTCCGGATCGGAGCGGACTTCGGCGAGGCTCGGGCCGCCGGTTTCCGGCTCCCGTATGGGCTCGGGGATGTTGGTGGCGCAGGCGGCCAGGAACAATGGGAACAGAGCGGCGGAAAGGGCGCGAAGCACGTGCATCCCCGTCTCTCCTTTGCGTTTGCCGATCGGGCAGGGTGATCGGCCCGCCGGAGTATCGGGTGGGGCCGATACTTCTTGGACAAGGACGGGGGCCGGAAAGGTTGCATGCCGGAGGGCCGGCTATCCCCGCGCCGAAGGCTCCCTCGCGGAATCTTCCACATCGGCTCGGAAGCCCAGGGATTCGAGCTGACCGGCGAACAGAACAAGCCATCCGGGCTCCCGGGTCCGGCCGTCCCGGGTGAGCTCGAAGGCATACCGCCGCCGCAGGCGGATGCGGCCTCGGGGGTCGCGGCCCATCCCCAGGCCGCGCAGCTCCACGGTCTCGTCGAGGAGCTGGGATTCCCGGCGCCGGCAAGCGCTGTCGGCTATGCGCACGGCACGCTCCCGTGCCCGGAGGAAGTCGGCCCACAGGAGGATGCAGACGGCGATCAGGGCGATGGCGTACAGGGGCATCATAAATCCATGGTACTAGACAGACACCCATAGGTCCCGGTGTGGGAACCGCCGGTCTTGCGTCCTGGGTGCGGAAATCCCATCCAGGGCTGGGGGGGGTCACGGGAAAGGAGGGACGTCATGCGAAGCTGGTACCAGGACTGGTGCCTGGAAATCGAACGGGGCGATATCACTGCCCAGGAAACGGAGGCTGTGGTAAATGCCGCCAACCGGGAGCTTGCGCCAGGTGGCGGCGTGGCGGGGGCCATACATCGGGCCGCCGGGCCGGGGCTCTGGGAGGAGTGCAAGGGTCTTGGCGGCTGTGCCACCGGGGAGGCGAAGATCACCGGGGGGCATGCTCTTCCCGCCCGCTACGTGGTCCATACGGTGGGGCCGGTTTACGACAATGAGCCGAACCCCGCGGACCTTCTGGCACGGTCCTACCGCAACAGCCTATTCGTCGCCGATGAGAACGGGGCGGGCTCGGTAGCGTTTCCGGCGCTGAGTACCGGGGCGTTCGGGTATCCCATGGGCGAGGCCGCGGAGATCGCCGTGCGAACACTGATGAAGACCCTGCCCGCGCTCCAGAGCGTACGCCTTACCCGGCTGGTGCTGCGCGGTGCGCGGGAGCACCAGGTGCACATGGATGCGGCACGCCGGATTGCGGCGGAGCTGGGCTGGGCGGTGGCGGAAGAGGGCGGCTGATCCCGCCGGATCAACCGCGGCCCAAGCCACCGTGCACGTAGCGGTGGAGCTCCTGCCGGTCCACCTTGCCGTCCCGGTCCGTATCCGCCCGGGTTACCAGACCGGGCAGATCCAGGGCGCGCTTCGCCTCTTTGGGGGAAAGATAACCGTCCCGGTCCAGGTCCAGCCGGTCGAATCCCAAGGGCTGGGCCCGGGCGGCGATGCCGGGATCGATCGGTTTTCCGGTGCAGGCCACGAAGGGCGCCAAAAGGACCAAGCTCCAGAGCAACCGGGCCATGGAAGCCTCCTTTACGGCCTAGTCAGGCGGCAGGATGCGCAGCCTTTCAACCGGAGGAGGCAATTTGTGTGCCGTTATGTGATGGCCCGGTTTACGGCGCATGTCCGCGAGCGGGGCGAAGGTAAACTGTTGCCGATCAGCGACAGCTCTCCCGCAAAACCAGGGAGAATCCTAATACCGCTCTCCGGAGCTTGTCGCCTCCCGGCGACATGACCGTCAACTTTCGCTACGCGCCGATTGCTTGAACAGAGTCGGGTCGAGGTGGTGACGGTTGAGCAGCTTGTAGAACTCGGTCCGGTTTCTTTTGGCCAGTCGGGCCGCCTGGCTCACATTGCCGCCGGTCATCTGCAGGACGCGGGCCAGGTACTCCCGCTCGAACTCGCGGCGAGCATCGGCGAAGGAGGGCAGCTCCTCGGGGTCCTCGTTGAGGGCCTTCTGGACCAGATCCTCGGAGATGATCGGGGTGGGGGAGAGCGTCACCACCTGCTCCACCACGTTGAAGAGCTGGCGGACGTTGCCGGGCCAGGGGGCGCTGACCAGCCGCTCCATGGCCTCGGGTGCGAAGCCCTTGACCGATTTCCGGTACTTCTCCGCCAGCTGGGAGAGGAAGTGGGTGGCCAGGAGGGGGATGTCCTCGCTGCGATCGGCCAGGGGCGGGAGCTCCAGGGCCACGACGTTGAGCCGGTAATAGAGATCCTCCCGGAAGCGGCCCTCGGACATCTCCTCGGCCAAGTCACGGTGTGTGGCGGTTATGATGCGCACATCCACCGAGATACCTTCCGTGGCCCCCACGGGCCGAACCAGTCGCTCCTGCAGGACGCGCAGGAGCTTGACCTGCAGGGTCAGGGGCATATCGCCGATCTCGTCCAGAAACAGGGTGCCGCCGTGGGCGGCCTGGAACAGGCCCTTCTGATCCTGGGTGGCCCCCGTGAAGGCGCCTTTCTTGTGTCCGAAGAGCTCGGATTCGAGCAGCGTTTCCGGGATGGCACCGCAGTTGATGGCCACGAAAGGCTGCTCCGCCCGGGGGCTGGCCTTGTGGACGGCCCGTGCCATGAGCTCCTTGCCGGTACCGCTGTCCCCCTGAATGAAGACGCTCGCGTCGCTGTCGGCCACCATGCGCGCCCGGCCGAGCACGTCCTCCATCAACGGGCTGCGGGTAATGATCTCCTCCCGCCAGGGGGCCTGCCGGCCGTCATCCCGCCCCTCCTCGGAGCCCCCGGACAGGTTAAGGGCCTTTTCCACCTGCTCCATCAGGTCGCTGCTGTCGAAGGGTTTGGTCAGGAACCCGAATACGCCGCGCTTGGTGGCTTCCACGGCATCCGGGATAGAGCCGTGGGCGGTCAGAATGATTACCGGAAGGGTGGGGTGGCGCTCGCGGATGTTGTCGAAAAGGGCCATGCCGTCCATGCCGTCCATGCGCAGGTCGGTAATGACCACGTCAGGCCGTACGGCGGCCAGATTGGCGAGGGCCTCATTGCCGCTTTCCACTGCGGCCACCTGGTAGCCGCCGGATTTCAGGCGTATGGAGAGCAGGCGTAGCAGTCCCGGATCGTCGTCCACCAGTAGGATACGTTGGGCGCGGTCCATAGTTTATTCCACTGCTCCGGGGAATCAGTCCCGTTGTTGAATGCTGCGCTCGATGTCCTTGAGGGCCTCGAGCTGTTCTTGCAACGTTTTCAGGCGCTTTTCCAATTCCCCTTTTTTCTCCGTCAGCTCCTGGCGCGCTTTCCGCTGCTCGGACAAGGACCCCTCCAGATGGTTCACCCGGCTCCGCAGCTCGTGGGCGTGCTTGGCCAGGTCGCGCCGCTTCCGGATCTGGTCCTCCAGGAGGAAGGCCATATTCCGTAGGCGGGGAGGCGGTCGCTCGGATCCCCCCAGACAGGGGCCCAGCACCACGCTGGGGTCGGCCTTGCTGGCGGGGCCGGATTCGGCCACCAGGGTGAGGATCGCCAACCTAAGCCGGTCGGGCGTGCATCGGCTTCCCGTTACCCAGTTGCGGAAGTTCCGGTATTCGCCCGTGAGCGTGGCCTTGTCAAGGGCCGCTGCATAGCGGTAATACGATGCGAGGTCATCCGCGCCACCGGTCGGACCGGACCGGTTCAGCGTACCGCACCCGGCGAGGAGAATCAGCACCAGGACGGTTCCGGCCGGACGTAAACCGCTCATGCGGCCTCCTTCTGGCCATCGAGGGGCAGGGTAACGCGGAGGTGGCCGCCCGGCTGCTCGGCATTCACCACGTGGATACTGCCGCGATGGGCGTTGACGTATTCGCGGGTAATGGACAGTCCGAGCCCGGAGCCCTTGATGTAGCCTTGCGCCTGGACGCCGCCCTGGAAGAAGGCCTCGAAGACGCGCTGGGACTCCTCGGCGGTAATTCCGGGGCCGCTGTCAACCACATCAAGGGTGGCCTCGTCCTCGGACCGCGCTGCCGCTATCCGCAATTGCCCCCCCTCAGGGGAATATTTGACCGCGTTGGAAACCAGATTGTCCACTATCGTTCGAAGCTTTTCCCGGTCCGCGGTCAACTGAATGCTTTCATCCAGATGAATATCCAGGGTCAGGTGCTTAGCCATGGTGGCCGGCTTGTGCGTCTCCACCACCTCGCGGACAAGGTCTCCAAGATGCACGGAGGTGAGGTTCAAGGCCGGGGGGCCGATCTGCACGGTGCTGAAGTTCAGCAAGTCCTCGATGAGCCGCTGCAGCTGGCCGCTGCTGCTGCGGATGATACGCATAATCTCAAGCTGGTCCTCGTTGAGCTGTCCCACCGTGCGCTCATCCATGAGCTCCGTGCCCTCCCGGATGGCGGTGAGCGGGGTCTTCAGCTCGTGGGAGACATGGCGAAGGAATCGGGTCTTTTCCTGCTCCAGCTCCCGGAGCCGCTCCCGGAGCCAGTCCAGCTGCTCGCCGATGTGCTTGAGGTCCTGCGGTCCGCCCACGTCGATGGTCTTGTCGAAATTGCCGTCGCCGAGCTGCCGGATGGAATGGTCCACCTCCCGGATGGGCTTGGAGATGAGCACGGTGAATAGCGCCGCCGAGGCCAGGGACAAAGGAATCAGCGAGGCTGCCAGCCAGAACAGCACCTCCTGGGCTTGGCTCGCGTCCTTGCGGAGGATATCCACTTCCCGGTTGATCAGGTCGTTACTTCGGGAGAGGAGGCTTTCCGCCTTTTGGGTCAAGCCGATGAAGGCGTTGGCGATCTCCTTCTGGTTGCGCTCTGAGGGCTTGGCCTGGCTTACGTGCTTGAACAGGGCCGATTCCGCCAGCAGGAGCTCGCTGGCGAGCTGGTACTGCTTGCTGCTAAGGGGTAGGTCCTTGAGGCGCGTTACCGTGCGCTGAAACTGCTCGTGGGTCTGCTTGTAGGTCTGGTAGAGGGCCTTGTCCTGGAGCACGAGGTACTGACGTCCCGTACGCTCCATGGAGGTGACCTGCTCGATGACCTTGTTGCTGTGCTGGATGGCGCGCACGGCCTGGTGCACGGCGTCCTGGCTCTGTTCGGCCAGGCGCTCCACGTGTACCGCGCCGTACGTCAGAGCCCCGATCAAGGGCAGGGAAACGACCCCGAACCCATACAGGATGAGCATGGGCAGGGATTTTGGGTGCTTAATCGCCATCGGCCGGACCTGACCTTACCCCCTTTTTGCCGCGCCGATTGCGGGCTGGCGAGCCCAGCTTACTGGGTCCGCGAAAAAAGCTCCACCCCTGCTAGACCACTTCCAGATACTGCACGCTGAAGTAGGCGGCCGGGTCGGTCCAGACCTGGGCCACTCGGAAGCCGGCGCGCTCGGCGAGGGTGCGGAACCCGTCCAGCGTGTACTTGTAGGAGCGCTCCGTGCGAATGGTCTGCCCGGTCTGGAAGGGGATCGCGTGGCCGCCTATGCGGACCTCCTGATCCGTAAGGCTCTCCAGATGCATCTCCACGCAGCCCAGCTCCTCGTTGAAACGGGCGCGGTGGGCGAAAGCTTCGATATCCAGATCGGCTCCGAGCTCCTTCCGCAGCCGTTGCAGCAGGTTGCGATTGAACGCGGCGGTGATGCCCTCGGGATCGTCATAGGCGCGCAGCAGCACGTCCACGTCCTTTTGCAGGTCCAGACCGAGGACCATGCCCCCTCCGGATCCCGCCTGTTCGGCTTGGCGCGCCAGGAAGTCTTCGGCATCCGGCAGATCGAAGTTGCCCAGGGTGGAGCCCGGAAAGTAGAGCAGGGTGCGCTCCGCGGGGCACGTCGGCCGCGGCAGCGGGAAAGGTCGCGTATAGTCCGCGGCCACCGGGAGCACCTCCAGCTCGGGGTAAATGCCGTCGATCCGGGCGGCGGCGGCCTCGAGATGCTCCCGGGAGATGTCCACGGGGACGTAGGCAGCGGGCTGGGGAAGCCTGTCCAGCAGGGCCCGCGTCTTGTTGCTGCTGCCGCTGCCCAGCTCCACCACCAGGGCCTCGCCGCCCACCGCGGAGGCGATCTCGCCGCCCGATTCCTCGAGGATGGAAAGCTCCGTGCGGGTGGGGTAATAGGCCTCTAGGTCGCAGATGCGGTCGAACAGCTCGGAACCGCGCTGATCATAGAGATATTTCGGCGACAAGGCGTAGGGGGGCTCGCTCAAACCGCGAAGCACGTCGGCGAGGAGCTCGTCGCTGTCCGGCCGCGCTTGGTCCAGGGAAGCCGGGCTTCCTCGGGAGTCTGACACCATTGGGTCCTTATTTCGGGTCGGGCTTTGTTTTCAACCTGCCAGAATGCGGCCGAGCCGATCCATGGCGGTCCGGAGGGACTCCATGTCGGTGGCGAAGGACAGCCGCATGTACCCGGGGGCGCCGAAGGCGCTGCCCGGCACCAGAGCCACCTGGGCCTGATCGAGCAGATGGGTGGCCAGGGAAACATCGTCCGCCAAGCCCAGGGCCTCGATGGCGTCGTGGAAGGCGGGAAAGAGATAGAAGGCCCCTTCGGCACGCCGGCAGGAGACGTGGGGGAGGCGGTTCAGGGCCTCCGAGACATAGTCGTGCCGCTCCCGGAAGGCCTCGACCATGGGACGGATCAGATCCGGATCGCTCTGCAGGGCGGCAACTGCGGCGTGCTGGCTGATGGAGGCCGGATTGGAGGTGCTTTGGGACTGCAGCTTTTTCATGGCCGCGATAACCTCGCGGGGACCGGCGGCGTAGCCGATGCGCCACCCGGTCATGGCATAGGCCTTGGAGACGCCGTTGAGGACGACGGTTCGGTCCTTGAGGTCGGGGGCCACGTTCACGATGTTCCGGAATGTCTTCTCCCCGAGCAGGATCTTTTCGTAGATGTCGTCGGTCAGGATCACCACCTGCGGATATTGCCGGAGCACCTCGGCGAGGTCTTTAAGCTCCTCGGCTGAATAGACGGCGCCGGTGGGATTGGAAGGGCTGTTCAGGATCAGGAGTCGGCTGCGCTCGCCCAGCGCCTCCTCGAGCTGTTGCGGGGAGATCTTGAATCCGGCCGTATCATCGGTTTCGATGGAGACCGGTTGGGCCCCGGCCAGTTTCACGATATCCGGGTAGGAGACCCAGTAGGGGGCGGGGATGACCGCCTCGTCGCCTTCCTCGAGGAGCGCCTGGACCAGGTTGAACACGACCTGCTTGCCGCCGCTGGAGGCGATCACTTCCTCGGGCGTGTACTCCAGGGCGTTGTCGGTCCGGAACTTTTCGCAGATGGCCTTTTTCAAAGAGGCCATGCCGTCCACAGGGGTATATTTGGTGTGCCCGGCGTCAATTGCGGTCTTGGCGGCCGCACGGATCGGCTCCGGGGTAGTGAAATCCGGTTCCCCGGCCCCGAGCCCGATGACGTCGTGGCCCTGCTCGCGCAGCTCCGCGGCGCGGGCGGTGACCGCCAGGGTGGGGGATGGCTGGATGCGCTGTACTCGGTTGGAGAGGCGAAGTGCCAAAGTGTCCCTTCTCCCGTGGAAAGCGATTGAAAGGCTTAAAAACTAGCATAACTGCGGCCATACCGCCATTTGGGGAATCCCTGGGGCGGTCGGAGCGCGGTTCAGACTTGGTACAATTACCCTATGGAAAGCAGACCCTTCAGGCTCAATAGCGACTACGAGCCCAGCGGCGACCAGCCGGAAGCGATCCGCCAGCTTGTGGAGGGCTTCGCCGACGGCGAGGCCTATCAGAGCCTCCTGGGGGTTACCGGCTCCGGAAAGACCTACACCATGGCCCAGGTAATCCAGCAGCTGGGCCGCCCCGCCGTCATCATGGCGCCGAACAAGACGCTCGCCGCGCAGCTCTATGCGGAGTTCCGGGGCTTTTTCCCCGATAATGCGGTGGAGTACTTCGTATCCTACTACGACTACTATCAGCCGGAGGCCTACGTCCCCTCCAGCGACACTTTCATCGAGAAGGACGCCTCCATCAACGACCACATCGAGCAGATGCGGTTGTCGGCCACCAAGTCCATCCTGGAGCGCGAGGACGCCATCATCGTGGCCTCGGTGTCCGCCATCTACGGCCTGGGTGATCCCTCCGCGTATCACGGCATGATCCTGCATCTGCGCCAGGGTGACCGGGTGGACCAGAAGGACATTCTGGCCAAGCTCACGGAAATCCAGTACCAGCGCAACGAGATGGACCTGCGCCGCGGTACCTTCCGAGTGCGCGGAGACACCATCGAGGTGTTCCCGGCGGAAAACGAGTCGGAAGCGATCCGTATCGAGATGTTCGACGACGAGGTGGATGGGCTGTCCACCTTCGATCCCCTAACCGGGGAGGTTACGGCGCGGCTGCCGCGGATCACGGTCTATCCCAAGACCCACTACGTGACCCCCAGGGCGACGCTCCTGGAAGCCATCGAGCAGATCAAGGCGGAGCTCAAGGAGCGGCTGGAGGAGCTGCGGGCGGACAACCGCGAGCTGGAGGCGCAGCGCCTGGAGCAGCGCACCAAGTTCGATATCGAGATGATGCAGGAGCTGGGCTACTGCTCGGGCATCGAGAACTACTCCCGCTATCTTTCCGGGCGTGATCCCGGCGACCCCCCGCCGACCCTTTTGGACTACCTTCCCAACAACGCCATCATGGTCATCGACGAGTCGCACGTGACCATTCCGCAGATCGGCGGCATGTTCAACGGCGACCGGAGCCGCAAGAAGACCCTGGTGGAATACGGCTTTCGGCTGCCGTCCGCGCTGGACAACCGGCCCCTGAAATTCGAGGAGTTCGAGCGGCTCATGCCGCAGACGGTATTCGTCTCCGCCACCCCGGGCCCCTATGAAGAGGAGCATGCCGGGCAGGTAGTGGAGCAGATCGTCCGGCCCACCGGTCTGGTGGACCCTCAGGTGGAGGTGCGGCCCGCCACCAGCCAGGTGGAGGATCTGCTGTCGGAGGTCAACGAACGCATCGAGGTGGGGGAGCGGGTGCTGGTGACTACCCTGACGAAGCGCATGGCCGAGGACCTCACCAGCTATCTGGAGGAGATGAGCATTCGGGTCCGCTACATGCACTCGGACGTGGATACGGTGGAGCGCTCCGAGATCATCCGGGACCTGCGCCTCGGCAAGTTCGATGTGCTAGTGGGAATCAACCTGCTGCGCGAGGGGCTGGACCTGCCCGAGGTCTCCCTGGTGGCCATCCTGGACGCGGACAAGGAGGGCTTCCTGCGATCCGACCGAAGCCTCATCCAGACCATCGGGCGCGCGGCGCGCAACGTCAACGGCACGGCAATTCTCTACGCCGACACCATGACGGGGTCCATGCGCCGCTCCATAGATGAGACCGAGCGCCGACGCGAGAAGCAGCAGGCTTATAACGAGGCACACGGCATCACCCCGGAGACCATCCGCAAGGAGGTCACCGACATCCTGGAGGGCGTGCCGGAAAAGGGTGGATATACCGGCCCCGCACCCAAGAAGGTGGCCGAGGGCCAGGGCGAGTACGGTACGCTGGACCCGGAAGAGGCCGACAAGGAGATCAAGCGGCTTCGCGAAGAGATGTTCGAGAAGGCCCGCAACATGGAGTTCGAGGAAGCGGCCCGCCTTCGGGACCAGATCCAGAAGCTGGAGACCAAGGCCCTTGGCGTGGGCTAGGCGGTGTTCTTACCAATGAGATCAGGATAGCGAATGAGTGATTCGAATATGGTGCGGATCCTGGTGGTCTGCCTGGGCAACATCTGCCGTTCGCCCACGGCCCACGCCGTGCTGGAGCGGAAATTGGCGGAGGCGGGCTTTGCCGGCCGGGTTCAGGTGGACAGCGCCGGTACGGGTGACTACCACATCGGCGGCGTGCCCGATCCTCGGGCCTGCGAGGCGGCCGCCGAGCGCGGCTATGACCTCACCCATCTGCGTGCCCGCCAGGTGGAGCCCGCCGATTTCGTCCGCTTCGACATGATCCTCGCCGCCGACAGCGAGAACTTCGCGGATCTGGTGGCACTGGCGCCCGGAGCCGCCGAACGGGCCAAGGTGAAGTACCTGCTGGACTACGCAGGCTCCCCCGAACAGGAGATCCCCGACCCGTACGAGGAGGAGGCGCAGGCCTTCGGTCGCGTTCTGGACCTGGTGGAGGAGGCCGCCGACGGACTGGTGGAAGCCCTGCAGTCGGGAGATTGGACCACCCATGCCTCTGCCTGAAGCCCTGCGCCAGCGGAGCGAGGAGATACTCGGGGCCCCGTTGGAGGGCGGCGCCCCCCTGAGTGGCGGCTGCGTCGGTGAGGTGTACGGCGTGGAGGCCGGCGGCAGCGAGTACGTGGTCAAGGTGGAATCCCCGGCCACCAACCTTCTGGAGACCGAGGGCCGCATGCTGCGCCATCTGGCCGAGCGCAGCCCCCTGCCGGCACCCGATCCCCTGCATTTCGAGCCCGGATTGCTCGTCATGCCCAGGATCGACGGCGACCACCACTTCACCCCAGCCGGTGAGGAGCACGCGGCGGATCTGTTCGCCGCTCTGCACGCGCAGCCGGCCCCGTATTTCGGCTTCGAATACGACACGGTTATTGGCGGTCTCCCGCAGCCCAATCCGCGCTTCGAGCGCTGGTCGGCGTTTTTCGCCGACGCCCGCCTGCGGGAAATGGCCGGTCAGGCCCGCAACGCCGGACGATTGGACGATTCCCTGTATCAGCGCATCGACCGCTTCGCCGCGGACGCCGCAGACTGGTTCCCCGAGCCCGAGCATCCGGCGCTGGTGCACGGCGACGCCTGGGACAACAACATCATGGCCCTCGGCGACCGGATCACGGGCTTCATCGACCCGGCCCTGTACTGGGGGCACCCGGAGGTGGAGCTCGCCTTTACCACTATGTTCCACACCTTCAGTGACCGGTTCTACGACCGATACCACGAACAACGGCCCATCGATCCCGAATTTTTCGAGGTGCGCCGGCCCTTGTACAACCTCTACCCGCTCCTGGTGCACGTCCGCCTATTCGGGGGAGGTTACCGCGCCTCCGTGGATCGGACGCTCAAACGCTTCGGCTACTGAGGGCGGCACCGCCCTTAGCCACAGGCTCCCTACTCCCTACTGGCCGGGCACCGGGTCGGGTATTGAGGCTCGCGCGTGCACGGGCGCCCGGTTCCGTCCCGATGACATTTTCGGTAAGGTTGCGGAGTTTCCGGCGGTGCTTTGTTCCCCCTACGGCAGACAACCGTAAGCCGGTCGGGAGCAGCCGGACGTTCGGTTACGTCCGACGCGGAAAGCGCCAAGTTGGAGGGGTGGCAGAGTGGACGAATGCGGCGGACTTGAAATCCGCTGACCCTCCGGGGTCCGTGGGTTCGAATCCCACCCCCTCCGCCATGCATGCAAGCGAGGGAAGCCCATGATCGAAGTGAGCCGCCTCGGCGACGGCGACCCCATGGAGCTCGAGGTTACGGTCCAGGAGGGTGGCGGCCAGTCCCGGCACCGGGTGACGTTCTCCAGCGAGCAGCAGCGGCGTATCTGTGGCGGGAAGGAGCCTGAAGCCTGTGTGGAGGCGGCTTTCCGGTTCCTCCTGGACCGCGAGCCCAAGGAAGCCATTCTGAGCAATTTCGACGTCAGCGTGATCTCCAAGTACTTCCCCGACTTCGAGCAGAAAATCGGAAGCTACTTGTAACGCCGGGAAAAGGCAGTGGCCCGATAAGGCCGACAACGGCTGGAGCCGGTCTCCGGGGGTTTTGTATCGGCGCCCGTATTCCGCCCCGGCGACCTCGTTCTTTTTCCAGCGGAAGCGCCGTCATTCCAGGATCAGCCAGGTCCTGTTCCGGGTGGATGCCGCGCGTCATCCTGGTGCGCAATCCGTGCACGGGGCTTTCCCCGCGGCGCCCCGCCGCGAATAGGGGAATCGCTATACCTGGATTTCGTATTGCCAGAGGAAATTGCGGATCTCCTTCTGCTCCATTTCCTCCAGGTAGCTGAAGGGCCACATGGTGCTGGTGTCGTCCACGCCGTCCTCGTAGGCGCGACGCAGTACCCAGAGATTGTCCCGGTGATCCCAGAACAGCTCGATGAAGGGCTCGGGCGGGCGGTGCTCATAGTCGCGCGGCCAGCTGACGGTATATTCCACCGGGTACAGACCGAAATCGTGGTACCGCTCCTGGATGTCATCCTCGGGAAACGGGTTGTCGAAGGGCACCCGGTCGCGGATGTGGCGCTGGATCTCGCGGTCCTCGGCATCGGCCATGGCGCTTACCTCCTGTTCCCGGCGGCGGCCCGGACTCTGCAACGACCCTTCCTGGCAACATAACCCCCTCCCCCAGGGCTGGCAAACCGCTCAGCGGGAGCGCTTCGCCGGACTCCGTCGCCGGATGGCGAGGGCGCCGGCGAGGATGACCAGCACAGCCCCCAGGATGGCCAGAGAGCCGGGAACCTCCCCCCAGACCGCCCATCCGAGCAGCGCCGAGAACACCACCACCGAATAGGTAAAGGGCCCCACTTGCGCCGCGGGGGCGAAGGCATAGGCGCGGGTCAGCAGCAGTTGGCCGCCGGTTGCGCACAGGCCCATGGCCCCGAGCAGGGTCCAGAGGGCGTACTCGGGGGTCTGCCAGGTCCAGGCCAGGGGGACGGCAGAGCCCACCGTGGATATTACACCGAAGTAGAAGACGATGCGGGTGGTGGGCTCGCTGGAATGGAGGCGTCGCACCGCCACGAAGGCCACGGCCGCCAGGATGCCGGCGGCCAACCCGAGCAGCGCCGCGGGCTCCAGCATGCCCATCCCGGGCTTGAGGATCAGGGCAATGCCCACGAAGCCGAGGGGGATGGCCCAGCGCAGCGCCCGGGGGACGGGCTCTCCCAGCCAAAGGGCGGCGATGAAGGGGATGAACAGCGGAGCGCTGTAATTGAGCAGTACGGCGGTGGCCAGCTCCAGGTGCCCGAGGGCGTAGAAGAAGCAGTACATTGCAGCCAGGCCGGCGAAGCCTCGCAGAAGATGGAGCCCTGGACGTCGGGTGCGGAGCCCCGAGATCCCGCTTCGGATAAGCCAGGGGGTCAGCGCGATCAGGCCAAGGAAGCTCCGGAAGAACACTACTTCGGTATGGGGAAGCCGGGCCGAGGCCGCCTTGACGGTCGCGCCCGTGAGGGCAAACATGAAAGCCGAGGCCACGATATAGCCGGCGGCTCGCCGGGGATCGTGCTCCATGCCGGTTCTGCCGATCCTGGTGGAAATTTGGATTGGAGGCCGGTGTGCCAGCCGCCGGGATGAAAACCATCCATTCTACAGAATCCGCTCCCCGGAGACAGGAGGCGTCCCGGGAATTCCGATGAGGAAATGCGCAAATGGCATATACCGTCAACTACTCTGTAATCCCGCTGACCCATAGCGGCGGCCACGTGGGGGACTTGGTGGCCAAGGTGGTGGATCGCGTGGAGAAAAGCGGCCTGGAATACCGTCTGACTGCCATGGGCACCCAGATCGAGGGGGATCTGGATGAAGTGCTCGACCTCGTCAAGGAGTGCGAACGGCTGGTGGAAGCGGACAGCGACCGCTTCTACACCGTCCTGACCATGGATTACCAGAAGGGCAAAGGGGGAGCCCTGAGCGCCAAGGTGCAGTCCGTGGAAGACCGGCTCGGGCACACGCTCAACAAATAGTCGGCAGGGGCCGTTCTCTCAGGCTTCGGCGGCCGGCGGCGCATGCGGCAACCGCTGGATGGATGGTGTAGGATGCCGGCCCGCGGAAATCGACAGGACGACAGGCATGGCCCTGGGGAACGACGAGGAAAAGGTCCGCCTGCTCCAGGCGGATGCCGAACGAGGAGAGGCGCGAGCCCAGCGACACCTTGCAAACCGCTATCTGCGCGGCAAGGGCCTTCCCGCCGATCCGTCCCTGGCAGCCTTTTGGATGGAACGGGCGGCGCGGCAGGGACTTGCCCCTGCCCAGCGGAGTTTCGGTGAATTCCTGGAGCAGGGCGTCGGCCTGGACCCGGATCCCGAGGGCGCGCGGACATGGTATGCCGCTGCGTCGGAGCAGGGGGACCCTGTGGCGCGGCGTCATCTGCAGCGCCTGGAACAATCGGATCCCTGACCGGGAACCCTCCGCCTACCCGGCGGCCGAATGATCCAAGCGGGTTCGTTAGCCCGTCCCTCCGCGGCCCGGTACCCTGTGCAGCCCCCATCCCTACGTGAGGACCCCATGGCAAGACTGGAAGAGCTGATCGGGAATACCCCCCTGTGCGAGCTGCGCCGTATCGGACCCGGCGGCAAGCCTGTGCGGTTGCTGATCAAGCTGGAGGGGAACAATCCCGCGGGGTCCGTGAAGGACCGGCCTGCTCTCTCCATGATCCTCCGCGCCGAGGAACGGGGGGAGCTGAAGCCCGGCTCTCGAATTATCGAGCCCACCTCGGGCAACACGGGCATCGCCCTGGCCATGGTGGCGGCGGTGCGCGGCTACGGGATCACGCTGGTGATGCCGGAGAATGCCAGCGAGGAGCGCAAGATGCTCATGCGCGCCTACGGCGCCAAATTGGAGCTGACTCCGGCGGAGCGCAGCATGGAGGGCACCATCGACCGCGCCCGGGATATGATCGAGGCCGATCCCGGGGCGGTGATGCTCGATCAGTTCGCCAACCCCGACAATCCGCGCGCTCACTACGAGGCCACGGCCCCGGAGATCTGGCGCGACACGGAGGGCCAGGTCACCCATTTCGTCTCCTCCATGGGCACCACCGGGACCATCATGGGCTGCTCCCGCTACTTCAAGGAGTACGCCCCGCATGTGGAAGTGGTGGGAGCCCAGCCCACCGAAGGCTCGCGCATTCCGGGCATCCGCGCCTGGCCGGAGGCCTACCTGCCCAGGATCTATAACCGGGAGGAGGTGGACCGGATTATCGGCGTGGACCAAGCGGCTGCGGAGGAAATGGCGCGCCGACTGGCGCGGGAGGAGGGCCTTTTCCTGGGGCTTTCCGCCGGCGGCGCGGTGGTGGCCATGCTGGAGGTGGCGGAGTCCATCGACGAAGGCGTGGTGGTGGGCATCGCCCCGGACCGCGGCGACCGGTATCTCAGCACCGGGCTGTATGCCTGAGCTGAGCTGCGTTACACCTGTGCCTCATCCGGCTGCTCCCGGTATGGAGTGCGGCGCGTACGGGAATATTAGGTTGAATGGGATTTGAAGGCGTCCGCGTGGTCGCGGGCGAATTCCGTTACTTCCCGGGGCGCCCTTCCGGTAATCTCCCGTACGGTGTCCTGTATCCCCGCAGCCTCGCCGCGCGCATAATGCGCATAGTCTTCCCACAGGCCATCAGCCTGCCACCGGGGTACTCCCGCGTTTTGCAGCGCATGGGTGAAATCCTCGGAAGAAACGTCCACAAAAACAAGTTCCTGCCAGGTAGCCTCTCCTATAGCCTTCGCGATCTCGGCCACGTCGCCACATCCACCGCGCTGATACGCGCTTCGCCGATGGGCGCAAATAGGCGGCCCGTTTCCGCCATCGGGCTGCAAAAGGCCGGAAAGCTCTGGAAGAAGAGATTCGGCCGTAGAAAGGTATATTCTATTCCGAGCTCGCGGATCCGCCGCTCCACCTGGGCGTGATAGCGGAGGAAGCGGACCGGGGACGTTTCATCGGCGGCGAGCTGCGACAAATTGACCAGATGCTTGACGCCAGCTCCGAGAACCGGATCTGACGGAATGCGGCTTCTGGTGAGGACGGGGTCACGAGATAGGCGGAGTCGACCCCGTCTAAGGCCTCCTCTAGGGCACCCGGATCATCGAAATCGCCTACCATCACGGATGCCGAAGTACTGCCCAGTCTGGCTACCCCGCCCTCGTCGCGGACCATGGCGCGCACGGCGACGTTACTCTTTTCAAGGAGGCGCAGCAGGGCCGAGCCGGTTTTCCCCGTAACCTCGGTAAGAAGAACGGTGAACGCGTGCGCCATGGACCGTCCCTCTATCCCCGGATGAAGTCCAGGAGATCGGCGTTCAGCCGCTCCTTATGCGTATCGATCAGGCCGTGCGGGGCGCCGTTATAGACGATAAGCTCCGACCGCTCCACCAGCTGGTGCACGGAGCGCGCCGCGGCGTCGATTGGCACGATTTGGTCGTCATAGCCGTGAACGATCAGCGTCGGCACGTCGAAGCGCTTCAGGTCTTCCGTGAAATCCGTCTCGGAGAACGCCTGGATACTGTCGTAGGCGTTCTTGTGTCCCGCCTGCATTCCCTGCATCCAGAACCAATCGATGAGACCCTGTGAAGCCTCGATGGCGGAAGCCCCGGGAGGCCAGGAAGAACATCTGCGACTCCCAGCTATCCGAGGACAACGGCCAGCCGTGGCTGAAGACCACGGGACGTCCCCGGCCCCAATACTTGTGATAGAGCCGCGTGCCATCGCTGGCGGTAATCGTGCTCATGCGATATTCCCTGGAATTTTGAGGTTGCATATCCATGAGAACGGTTTCCGGAAAAGGTGGTTCGGTGGGCTGGTGATGGCGGTATCCGGGGCTGGGATTTCCCGCTCCCGGAAACCCCCAAGCCCATAATGGCAGGCCGGCCATCGGTAATGCCCCGGGGCGGGGCAAACGACGGGCCGGTGGTGCCGGGAAGCCCGGTCCGCACGGGGCGGGACACTTGGGGGGAGCCTCTATTCATGGATTGTCTGGGTGGGGAGCGGGTGGCAACGGGCCCTTCTGGTGGCATAATTCCCCTGTCGGTGAACCACTTCAGATAGAGGTAGCGCCCACAGGAAGGCGATGGCCTCCTGTCCCCGGGACGCTGATCCGCAAATCCAAGCCACTTCCCGGTATAGATACCTTGAACGTCCTGGTCTTCGATATTGAAACCGTCCCCGATATAGAAGGCGGCCGGCGTCTGTTCGGTCTCGAAGGGCTATCGGACCCCGATACCGTACGGGCCATGCTCGCCCTGCGCCGCCAGGAGAGCGGCGGCAAGGAATTCCTTCGTCACCATCTGCACCGCGTGGTGGCCATCTCCGTGGTCTTCCGCCACCCCCGTCTGGAGGAAGGGGTGAAGGTCTGGTCTCTGGGTGATCCGGATTCCACGGAGAAGGAGCTCATCCAGCATTTCTACGACGGTCTGGAGCGGTACACCCCCACGCTGGTGTCCTGGAATGGGTCGGGCTTCGACCTCCCCGTGCTGCACTACCGTGCCTTGGTCAACGAGGTGGTGGCGCCGCGCTACTGGGAGGAAGGCGAGGGCGATCGGGAGTTCCGCTTCAACAATTACCTGAACCGGTTCCACAAGCGCCACACCGATCTCATGGATGTTCTTGCCGGATACCAGGGCAACGCCAACGCGCCGCTCGACCAGGTCGCCACGCTGCTAGGGCTGCCCGGGAAAATGGGCATGGACGGCAGTCAGGTACTGGACTCCTGGCTGGAGGGAGATATCTCGGGGATCCGCGACTATTGCGAAACCGATGTCCTCAATACCTACGGTGTCTACCTGCAGTGGCTCGTGAACACCGGACAGCTGAGCCCGGAGGAGCGGCAGGAGGAATGCCGCATCCTGTCAGACCATCTGGCGGCCTCGGGGCAGCCCCATCTGGAAGCCTTCAGCGAAGCATGGACGGGAGCACATGGGCGCTAAGGCGGCCAACGGAGCCGTAGTGGAGGTCCGCATCGACGACCTGGATCACGAGGGACGCGGCGTAGGGCGCGTCGATGACAAAGTGGTCTTCGTTGATGGTGCCCTGCCCGGGGAACGCGTGTCCTGCCGGTACATCAAGGAGGGCCGGCATTACGATCAGGCTCGCCTGGAAGCCGTCCTGGAGGCGAGCCCCGACCGGACGGCACCGCCGTGCCCGGTTTTCGGGATTTGCGGAGGGTGCTCCCTACAGCATCTGGTCCCCAAGGCCCAAGTGGCCGCCAAGGAGCGGATGCTCGCGGAGAATCTGTTGCGCACCGGCGGCCTGCGCCCGGATCAGTGGCTTGCGCCCATCGATGGTCCCCAGTGGGCCTACCGCGCCAAGGGGCGTCTGAGCGTGCGCTCCGTGCGCAACAAGGGGCTCCTGGTGGGCTTCCGGGAACGGGCGAGCAGCTATGTCACCCAGATGGACGCCTGCCCGGTTCTGTCCCCGCGCCTGGAGCCCCTCATACCCGCTCTGAAGGAGCTGGTGGCGGGTCTGAGTCGGCCGGACCGCATCCCCCAGGCGGAGGTGGCGGATACAGAAGGGGATGCCGTGGTGGTGATCCGCCATCTCACCGAGCTAACCAGCGAGGACCGGGACCGACTGCGGGCCTTCCAGGCGGAGCAGGGCGTGGTGGTGGAGACCCAATCCAAGGGCCCCGAGACCGCCGCGCCAATCCATTCGGACCGTCCGGCGGACCTGCATTACGGCCTCTCCGAGTTCGGGGTGACCCTGCGCTTCGGGAGTACCGACTTCATCCAGGTCAACGCCGGAGTCAACCGCCAGCTGGTGAGCCGGGCCATCGCCCTGCTGGAGCCGGAGGAAGGGGAGAGGGTCCTGGACCTCTTCTGCGGGATCGGCAACTTCTCCCTTCCCGCGGCGGTGCGCGGCGCGACCGTGCTCGGTCTGGAGGGGGAAGCGGCGCTGGTCGCGCGGGCCGTCGCCAATGCCGAAGAAAACGGCGTGGCGGAGCGCACCCGCTTCGCCACCGCCGACCTGGGCGAGGTACGGCTGACTGATCTTCCCGGGACCCGGGAGTGCGACAAGGTTCTGCTCGATCCGCCGCGTAGCGGCGCCGTGGAGGCCGTGAAGCAGATCGCGGAGGACCTGCGTCCCCACCGGGTGGTCTACGTATCCTGCAATCCGGCTACTCTTGCCCGGGATGCGGCGGTGCTCGCTCATGGGGGCTACCGGCTCAAGGAAGCCGGGATCGCCAACATGTTCCCCCATACCGCGCACGTGGAATCCATGGCCCGCTTCGAGCTGGAGCAGGCGGGCTGATGGGGGCCGTCCCGGGGGTTTAGGCATCGCGGCACAGCATTCCAACGGGCAGGGGGCTTGGCTGCAATGGCTTGAACGGACGGGAAATCGCCTCCCCGACCCCGCCACCCTGTTCCTGATGGCCACCCTGCTAGTGCTCCTCCTTTCCCAGTTGGCGGAGTCTGCGGGATGGACGGTGGAAAAGGCCGTCCTGGGGGAGGCAGGAACCACCACCGAAACCGTGGCCGCCCGTGGCCTCCTGGACAGCCAGGGACTCTGGTGGCTCGTATCGCATCTGGTGGAGAACTTCGTTTCCTTCCCGCCCCTGGGCATGGTCCTGGTGGCCATGCTGGGTATCGGCCTGGCCGAACGGGTCGGGCTTCTCCCCGCGCTCATCGAGCGCTCCATGGCCCGCATTCCCCCGGTCCTGGTTACCCCGGTCCTGCTGCTGGTTGGGATCCTTTCCTCCCTGACCCTGGACGCCGGATACGTTGTCCTACCGCCCCTGGCAGCCGCGTTGTATGCCACTCTGGGACGCTCTCCTCTCACCGGAGTCGCGGTGGCGTTCGCCGGGGTCTCCGCAGGGTTCTCGGCCAACTTCGTGATTACCGGTCTCGATCCCCTGCTGGCCGGGTTTTCCACAGCGGGAGCACGGATTCTGGACCCCGACTACCGGGTGGCCGTTACCGCCAACTGGTGGTTCATGATCGCGTCGACCATCCTGCTCCCGCTGGTGGGCTGGTGGGTCACCCGGCATTGGGTTGAGCCGCGCCTGGGAACGCGGGGTCTGGAGGATGCCGAGCGGGTGGCGGGAGAGCGCGCTCATCGCGCCGATCCGGCGGTGGAAGGCCGGGCGTTGGGCGCGGCGGGCTGGGCGCTGGGCCTGACCCTGGTCATCATCGTCCTGTGCGTGGCCTGGCCCGGCGCGCCCCTGCACGGTATTGGGGCCCGCTTCGCCCGCTGGGTGGAGGCTATCGTTCCGGTGATACTGATCCTGTTCCTGGTGCCGGGGCTGACCTACGGCATCCGGGCGGGGGCCATCCGCTCCGACCGGGATGCGGCGGGTCTGATGGCCCGGACCATGGCGGACATGGGGCCCTATATCGTCCTGGCCTTCTTTGCCGCCCAGTTCATCGAGGCCTTCCGGTACTCCCATCTCGGCGAGATGCTCGCCATCGTCGGGGGCGACTTCCTGGCCGGTTTGAGTCTACCGCCCTCCCTGCTCGTTGCGGCGTTCGTGCTGGTGACCGTGGTAGGGAACCTGTTCATGGGCTCGGCCTCCGCGAAGTACGCCTTTTTCGCGCCCGTGTTCGTGCCCATGTTCATGCAGACGGGAATCAGCCCCGAGCTTACCCAGGCGGCCTATCGAGTGGGGGACTCGGTCAGCAACATCATCACCCCACTGAACCCCTACATGGTGGTTATCCTCTCGCTCATGCAGCGTTATGCGCGGGAGGCGGGCCTGGGCACGCTGGTGGCCACCATGCTCCCTTATTCCCTGGCTTTCCTGCTCGCCTGGCTGGTGCTGTTGACGTTGTGGGTGGCGGTCGGCTGGCCGCTCGGCCCCGCCGGCCCGTTGACCTTTTCATCCGCCGCAGGCTGAGCAGATTCCATCCGGCACTCCCCGGAGCCCTTTATCGGCGGCTCCCGGAAATTATTCCGCCCGGCCCCATGGGGCGTTCCCGCGCCTCCCCCGACCTCCCGAATGCCCGTCATGATGCCTTCCCATTAAGGTGGTGATTTTAAAAGTTTCCTGCGAGAGTGGAGGTATGGGGTTCGACTTCCGAGAAGCGGTTTTAATTCTTTTCGGGAATAGTTCCCTCGGTCGTGAATTTTTTCGGCAAGCCCGAAACCGAATCCTTTTTTGTCGCAAAACAGCAACACGAATCCGGTACAACCCGCGCACTGACCGATGAAAATTAGGGGAGGCCATTGCTTCATCGGGATTAGCCTTTACACTATGTCGCGTGCTTACCCGCAGGCTTGGTATTCCTTGAATGCCTAGGCCGGCTCATGTTGGCCATTCCCGGAGGGATAACCCCTAGGAATTCGGCCCCCCATATTATGTTCCCGGCGTTTTGGCCGGCTCCCGCAGCCCCCGCACTGGGTCGCCTCCGTGCGGATCTTTGATCGCTTTGCTAAGAGTACGTACCCGTAACCCATGGCGCATCTTTCCCTGCCCGGCGTCCCGCACCTCTTTTCCCGATTCTCGGCCAGCTCCGGGATCCGGATGGCCGAGACCGTGCTGGTGCTCGCCCTCTCGGTGGCCCTGGCCGATTTCACCTGGGACCTCTTGCCCGGTCCCAGCCGGGACGGGAAGGGGCCCGGTGCGATGGCGGCCAAGCCCTCCGCCGGAGCGCCCCGGGACCGTAGCGCCGCGGAGAGGGGAGCCTCCGGAAACCTCCGGACCGTTCCCGAATCGGTCCGGAGCCTGTTCGGAACGCCGCCCGAAGCCCAGGCGCAGGCCGGCCGACCCGTTCGCGAGACCCGGCTGGACCTGACCCTGAAGGGCATCCTTGCCAATCAGCGGGAAGGTGGACGGCAGCTGGCCATAATCGCCAGCGGGAAGGAGGAAGAGAAGGTCTACCGGGTCGGGGATGCGGTACCGGGCGGTGCCGAGATCGTGCGCATCGAATCCCGCCGGGTGATCCTGCGCCGCAACGGGGTCACCGAGGCATTGACCCTGGAGGTAAAGGAGCTGGAAGGCCAGCGAACCGGGCTGGCCTCCTCCTCACAAGGAGGCGGGAATGGTGTCCGCAAGGTGGGCCAGAACCGCCGCGTGGTGTCGCAGAGCGCTCTGCGGAGCAACCTGAAAAACCTGCCTTCACTCCTGCGGCAGGCCAAGGCCGTCCCGCATTCCCTGAACGGCCACCGGGCGGGATTCCGTATCGTCAATATCCAGCCGGGCAGCATCTATGAGGAGCTGGGGCTCCGGGAAGGGGACGTGGTGCAGTCCGTGAACGGCAAGGATATCCGCACTCCGGGCCAGGCGCTCAATGCATATCGCGAGCTGAAATCCGCGGAAGAATTCAAGGTCCGCCTGAAGCGAAACGGGCAGGACCGCACCCTTACTTACTCCGTTCGGTGATTGGTGGGCATGGAACAAACACACCCAAGCTTTGACGCCCGGTTGCGCACACTGCTCGTGACCGTAGCCGCAGTCCTGGCCCTTTGTGCGGGAGGTGTCGGCACCGCCCAAGCGAAGGTGAATTTCGATTTCGAGAACGCCGACATCCGGGCCGTGATCCAGGCGGTGGCCGAGTTCACCGGCCGGAACTTCCTTGTGGACCCGCGAGTTGAGGGGAAGGTCACCGTGGTGGCCCCCACGGCCCTCACCGAGAAGGAGGCCTACAAGGTCTTCCAGTCCGTGCTCGAGGTGAACGGTTATGTGACCGTGCAGGGCGAAGGGGTGACCAAGATCGTCCCGCAGGAAGAGGGGAAGCATCGTGCCATCGGGGTGGACAAGGGCGCGGAGGGCGACCAGATGGTGACCCAGGTGGTGCGCCTTGACCATGTCTCGGCGCAGCGCATGGTGCCCATCCTGCGCCCCCTGGTTCCGCCCTACGGTCACTTGGTGGCCTATCCGGATACCGCGTCCCTGATCCTCACCGACCGGGCCTCGAATATCGATCGTCTGGTGCAGATCATCGAGCGCCTGGACCAGAAGACCGAAACCGGCGAGCTGGAGGTCATCCCCCTTTCCAACGCCTCGGCCAAGGAGCTGGCCGATATGTTCGGGCGGCTCTACTCGGGCAAGGGCGGTGACCAGGGCAAGGGCCGGGTGGCGGTGCTCGCCGACCCCCGCACCAACAGCCTGATCGTCCGGGCCAAAAAGGCCATTCGTGACGAGATCGCCAATCTGGCCAAGGATCTGGACGCCCCCACCGGCACCGGCGGCAATACGCACGTGATCTACCTGCAGAACGCCGATGCCGAGGAAATGGTCAAGGTGCTGGAGAGCACCATCAGCGAGAAAAAGAAGGGAGGGCAGCAGCAGGGTGGTGCCGGGGCGGTGGCGGGCGTCACCATCAAGGCGGACCCCCAGACCAACGCCCTGGTGGTCCGCGCCTCCAAGTCCGACTATCGGACCATTCAGCAGGTGGTGGAAAAGCTGGATGTCCGACGCCTCCAGGTCTACGTGGAGGGCCTGATCGCCGAGGTCTCCGCGGACCAAGCGCGAGAGTTCGGCATCCAGTGGCAGGCGGCCGACAATCTTGACGGCGGGACCGGCGTCATCGGCGGCACTTCCTTCACGGTGGGCGATAGCATCCAGGCCACCACCCAGAACCCGCTGGGCATCGGCGCCGGTCTGAGCGTGGGCTACGTGAACGGTACCCTGACCCTGCCCGGCGGCACCGAGATCATCAACATGGCCGGGCTGCTGCGGGCCCTGCAGAGCCGCACCAGCACCAACGTCCTCTCGACGCCCAATCTCCTTACCATGGACAATGAACAGGCCGAGATCGTGGTCGGTCAGAACGTGCCGTTCGTCACCGGATCCTATAGCTCGACGGATTCGGGTACGGCGGTGCAGAACCCCTTCCAGACCATCGAGCGCAAGGACGTGGGTCTGACCCTGCGGATCACCCCTCAAATCACGGAGGGGAGCGCCATCAAGATGAAGATCTACCAGGAGGTATCCAGCGTCGCCCAGAAAGGCGAGGCGCAGGACATCGTCACGCGCAAGCGCTCCCTGGAAACCACGGTGGTGGCCGAGAACGACCGCATGATCGTGCTCGGGGGCCTCATCCAGACGGATAACCAGAAGAACGTCCAGGAGGTACCGCTCCTGGGGCGGATTCCCATTCTTGGCAATCTGTTCCGGTACGAGCGCCGCTCCAAGCGCAAGACCAACCTCATGATCTTCCTGCGCCCGCGGATCATCCGCGGTCCCGGCGACATGGCCAAGCCCACCCGGCGCAAGTACGGTTACATCGAGAAGCTGCAGAAGACCGAAGGGCTGGACCAGAAGAAGACGCCGCCGCCGCTGAAGCAGTGGGAGCGGATCACGCCGAAGAAGGATTTGCCCTCCGGCTCGGAGAACGGAGACGGGAGCGCGGAATGAGCCTTCCCCCGCCTTCCACCATCACCCCCGAGGAGTGGCGGGAAGCCCTGGAGGCCCAGGACGGCGACCCGGTGGCGGCCGCGCGGCAGCTGATCGAACGGGGCAGCCTCAGCCCTGCCACCTGGGCCGCGGAGCGCGCCCGCCAGTTGGGCTGGCCGCACGAGGCCGACCCGGACCTGAGCGGGCTCGATCCCGAGGTGGCCGGCCTCCTCGGTTTCGGGCAGGCCCGGCGCATGGGCGTGCTGCCGGCCTACGAGGCGGAGGGACGGACCGTGATCTGGGTCCGCCCGGACGTGGCCTGGGAAACGCTCCTGGAGCTGCAGGCGGAGCTCGGGACCGATTTCCGGCCGGTGGTGATCCCCGAGGAGCCTTTCAACCGAGCCCTGCAACGTGCTTTCGAGCGTACCGGGGCGGCGGCGGACGCGGTGGAGGATCTCGGCGAGGCCGTGGATCTGGATGCCGCCTCGGCGGGATTGCCGGAGTCGGCCGACCTGCTCGACAGCCAGGACGACGCCCCCATCATCCGCCTGCTGAACGCGGTAATGACCCAGGCCATCGAGGAAGGGGCCTCGGACGTCCACATCGAGCCCTTCGAATCGCGGGTCATGATCCGCTACCGTGTGGACGGGGTGCTGCGGGACCTGGTGGAGCCGCCGCGCGGTCTGTCGGGGCGGATTGCCGCCCGCGTCAAGGTCATGGCGCGCATGAACATTGCCGAACGCCGCGTGCCGCAGGACGGTCGCATCAGCCTGCGCCTGGCGGGACGCACCGTGGATGTGCGCGTTTCCACCCTGCCCACCCAGTACGGCGAGCGGGTGGTGATGCGTATCCTGGAGAAGGAGCAGGGTCCCCTGACCCTGGCACAGATCGGCATGCCGGAGGAGATCCGCGGCCGGTTCGAGGACCTGATCCGGTCTCCCTACGGCATCTTCCTGGTTACGGGACCCACGGGGTCGGGCAAGACCACCACGCTCTACGCCGCCCTCCAGCAGGTGCGTAGCGCGGAGATCAATATCATCACCGTCGAGGACCCGGTGGAGTACGATCTCGAGGGGGTGGGTCAGATCCCGGTGAACGCCAAGACCGGCATGACCTTCGCCCGCGGCCTCCGAGCCATCCTGCGCCAGGACCCCGACGTGATCATGGTGGGCGAGATCCGCGACCTGGAAACCGCGGAAGTGGCGGTACAGTCCAGCCTCACCGGGCACCGGGTCTTTTCCACCCTGCACACCAATGATGCCGTGGGCAGCATTACCCGGATGGTGGACATGGGCGTGGAGCCCTACCTGGTGGCCTCCAGCCTGCTCGGCGCCATGGCACAGCGGCTGGTGCGTAAGCTCTGCCCCGATTGCCGGGCCCCCAGGGAGGCCGACGACGGCGAGCGGGCCCTGCTGGGTATCCCCGCCGGGGAGTCCGCGGCCATCCACCATCCCGTGGGCTGCGATGCCTGCGGGCATACCGGCTATCGCGGCCGGACCGGCATCTACGAGCTCATGACCGTGAACGAGGAGCTTCGCCACCTGATCCATGACGGCAAGGGCGAGCAGGCCCTGCGCCAGGCCGCCCGCGAGGGGGGAATGCGCACCCTGCGCGAGGACGGCATTCGCCTGGTCCTCGCCGGGGAGACCAGTCTCGAGGAAGTCCTACGCGTGACCCAAGCCTGATATGGCCGCCTTCGAATACCAAGCCCTGGATGCCCGAGGACGATCCCGCAAGGGGATCCTGACCGGAGACTCGCCGCGCCAGATCCGCTCCCAGCTCCGCAACCAGGGCCTGTACCCGGTGGAAGTGCAGCCGGTGGCCGAGCAGAGCGGCAAACAGGGTCGCCCCATGCTCGGCGGCCGAGTCTCCGCCGCCGGTCTGGCCCTGCTGACCCGGCAGTTGGCAACCCTGGTGCGCGCCGGCATGCCCCTGGAGGAGGCCCTGCGCGCCCTCGGCGAGCAGGTCAACGGCCGCCAGCTCCAGTCCGTGGTGGCCGGGGTACGGGCCCAGATCACCGAGGGATCCACCCTCACCGAGGCATTGGGTACCTTCCCGCGCACCTTCCCCGAGCTGTACCGGGTCATGGTGGAGGCGGGAGAGGCCTCCGGCCGGCTGGAGGAAGTGCTTGACCGGCTGGCCGATTATACGGAGCAGCGCCAGGCCATGCGCCAAAAGCTGGGCGTGGCGCTCATCTATCCCATCCTGGTGACGGTGGTGGCCATTCTGGTGGTGGTGGCGCTGCTCACCTATGTGGTTCCCGAAGTGGTACGCGTCTTCGAGAGTACCGGCCAGTCGCTGCCGCTGCTGACCCGCGGTCTGATCGCCTCCAGTGACTTCCTGCGCGCCAACGGGCTGATCCTGGCCTTGCTGCTCGGCGGAACCGGCTTGGTCACCGGCTATGCCCTGCGCAGACCGCGCATCCGGTACGGCTTCGACCGCCTGCTTTTGCGGCTGCCCTTCATCGGCCGCCTGTCCCGGACGATCAACTCCGCCCGACTGGCCCGCACCCTGGCCATTCTTACGGAGAGCGGCGTTCCCCTGCTGGAAGCCATCCGCATCGGCGGCCGGGTGGTGAAGAACAAGCCGATCCGGGAGGCGGTGGAAGAGGCTGCGGTGTCCGTCCGGGAGGGCGGCCGCCTGCATGCGGCGCTCGGCCAGTCCGGCTATTTCCCGCCGCTCATGGTGCATATGCTCTCCGCCGGCGAGGAGAGCGGCGAGCTGGAAAAGATGCTGGAGCGGGCCGCCTCCAACCAGGAGCGGGAGCTGGAATCGGCAGTATCAGCGGCAACGGCACTGATGGAGCCCGTTCTGATCCTGGTGATGGGCGGTATCGTGCTGGTGATTGTGCTGGCGATCCTGCTGCCTATCTTTGAGATGAACCAGATGGTGGGGTAGCCGGGGAAGCGGTGTTTTGCAGTCTTGCAACATTCCCGTAACAGACTGCCATTACAGGCAGGGACCGAAACCACGAGGAGATTGACGGCTTGCAGCGTATACCAGACAGGGGCGACTTCAGGGAAACGCCGGAACGGGCCGGACTGCCCGGACGGGAAGCGGGCTTCACGCTCATCGAGCTCATGGTGGTGGTGGTGATCCTGGGCATCCTGGCCGCCGTGGTTGTGCCGCGGGTCATGGACCGGCCCGAACAGGCCCGTATCACGGCGGCCAAGAATGATATCCGAGCGATCCAGTCCGCCCTGGATATGTACAAGCTCGACAACCACCGCTACCCGACTACCGACCAGGGGCTGCAGGCCCTGGTGGAGGAGCCCACTTCCGAGCCGCAGCCGCCCAATTGGAACGGTTATCTGGATCAGGCGCCCAAGGACCCGTGGGGGAACCCCTATCAATACCTCAATCCGGGAAAGCACGGCGAGGTGGACGTTTTCAGCCTGGGCGCCGACGGCCGCAAGGGCGGCGAGGGCACCAACGCCGACATCGGCTCCTGGGAGCTGTAGGCGGCCGCCCGGCTTTCCCGGCAACGCCGGCCCGGGCCGGTAGGGTGCAAACCGTCATGACGAAGCGGTCCGCTTCCCCCGCACGTCCGGGATCACTTGGCAGCCGGGGATTCACCTTGCTGGAGCTTCTGGTGGTGGTGGCCCTGGTGGCGATCATGATGGGCCTCGTGGTTCCTTCCCTGGGCCTCAGCACTGGACGCAGCCTTTCCGAGGCCGCCGACCGCATGGTTCTGCTGGTGAATCGTGCCCGGCAGGAGGCGGTGCTCTCCACCCGGACCTGGCGGGTGGTGCTGGAGCCGGAGGAGGGCTCCTACCGCTTCCAGAAACGTCGCGGTCAGGAATTCGACCAGGCCAAGGAGTCCCCCTTCGCGGCGGTCCGGCGGGATCCGGGACTCCGATGGGAAAAGCTGGTCATCAACGGCGCCCCCGCTTCCGGATCGGGGGAGGTGTACCTCTACCCCTCCGGGGAGCAGGATACCTTCCGTCTGACGCTGCGCAATGGCGACAAGCGGCGCACGGTGGTGCTCGGTCCGGTCGGGCGGGCGCGGGTGGAACGGCCCGAATGAGGCGAACGGTACGTACCGATAACGGCGGATTCACCCTGGTGGAGGTGCTGGCCGCGCTCGCCGTGGTGGCGTTCGCCCTGGCCGCCCTGTGGAAGGGGCTCGGCCAGGGGATCGCGGTCTCCCAGGGACTTCCGGACCGGCAGATGGCCCGCTGGGTGGCCCAGAACCGGATCGTCCTCCACCAGGCGCGCCGGGATTGGCCGGAAACCCGGACCTACGAGGGCAGCACCGAAATGGGCGGTCGCCAGTGGTTCTGGCGGGAAGAGGTGGCGGAGACCAAGGAGGAAGCGCTCCGCCGGATCACCGTGCGGGTGGGGACCGCCGAGGAGGACCCCGGATTGGTCTCCCTGGAGGCCTACCTCAAACGGCCCGAGTCCCACAGCCAAAACGGCGGAGGTGGCGGGCAGTGAGCGCCCCCGGGAACCGCGAGGCCGGTATGACCCTATTGGAGGTCCTGATCGCCCTGGCGCTTTTCGCCCTGGTGGCGGCGGCCGGGTACACAGCCCTCCGCCAGGGCATCGCCACCGAGGAGCGGCTGCAGGAAACGAGGGCATTCTGGCAGCGGCTCGAGTCGGTGCTCAGCCTGATTCGGCGTGACCTGGGCCAGGCCCGGGCGCTGGCCCCGCGCGCGCCCGGCCGGGAATGGTCGCTGGCCTTCCAGGGGGGCGAAACCGGGGCGAGCTTGGGCGAGGGGGTCCTGTTCCGCTTCACCCGCGGCGGCAATACGTCCTTCCGCGAAGGCCCGGCTAGCCCCTATCAGAGAATCGCCTACGGGCTAAGGGAGGACACCCTGGTCCGGCGGTCCTGGTCCCGTCTGAACGCGCCCGCGAGCCTCGAGCCCCGGGAGGCGGACATCCTGGAGAACGTGGCCGAGGTGCGCGTGCGGTACCTGAACGGAGAGACCCTGGAATGGGCTTCCAGTTGGCCGCCCGGTACCACCACCGCCGAGGGCCCGGGGCTTCCGCGGGCCGTGGAGGTCAGCTTCGAGCTTGAGGACCATGGTCGGTTCAAGCGTTTATTCCATGTCGGCGCCCCGTGACGAACGAGGGGTGGCCCTGATCACCGTGCTGTTGGTGGTCACGGTGCTGACGGCCATCGTTGCCCGGCTCAGCCTGTCCAACGAGGTGTGGGTCCGGCAGGTGGAAGGTGCCGCCGCTCTGGCGCAGGCGGATCAAGTGTCGCGGGCGGCGCAGCAATGGGTTGGGCTCCTCCTGGAGAGGGACCGGAACAGCTTCGATGGCCGCACCGACCTCTGGGCGCGTCCCATTCCGCCGCTACCGGTGGGCTGGGGAAAGCTGAACGGCCGGGTGGAGGACCGTCAGGCGCGGTTCAATCTGAACAACCTGGTGACCGGCGACGGCGAGGTGGATCCCACGGCGGTGGAGCGATTCCAGCGGCTCTTGCGCATCCTGGGGCTCAACCCTGCCATCGCCGACGCGGCCGTGGATTGGATCGATCCCGATCAGCAGCCCCACGGGTCCGGGGGCGCGGAGGACGGCCTGTATCAGGGCCGGCGTCCGCCCTATCTGGCGGCCAACCGCCCCTTCGGAGACCCTGCGGAGGTTCGCCTACTCCGCGGTGTGGACAGCGAGGCTTGGCGCAAGCTCAAACCGCATATCGCGGCACTTCCGGAGGCTACCGGCATCAATCTGAACACCGCCACCCCGGAGGTGCTCGCCGCCGCCATCCCGGCCTGGGGCTCGCCGAACATGGCCCTCGTCAAGGCGGAGAAGTGGGCTGAGCGGACCAACAAGCAGCCCTTCACCGACGTCCAGAGCTTCGCCGCCCAGGCCCTGGGTCGAGGAGGCGGTCAGGCGCCCTCGGGACTGACGGTGCAAACCAATTATTTCCTGGTCCATACCCGGGCGAACTTCGGCTCGGTTTCCCGCGGGCTTGCCACCCTGTACCACCGCACCGGTGGTAAAGCCCGCATCGTTCGGCACAGCACGGAGATCCGATAGGTGGCTTTACGCGGAGAGTACTGGTGGGTCCGCCCGCACGGCGGCGGCCTGGATTGGGCGCGCTGCATGAGTGGCGAGGAGGCCCCCCGGCAGGAGGGTGGCTGCCGGGAATGGTCGGAGCTGCCGGCCCCCTCCGGCGCCCGCCTTATGCTCTGTGTGCCGGGCGAGCGGGTCCGGGTGCACACCGTGCGGCTGCCCGCGGGCAGCCGGCGGCGGTTTCGCGCCGCGTTGCCCTTCGCTCTGGAGGATCAGCTCCTCCGCGATCCGGAGGAATACCACTTCGTTCCACTCCCGAGCCCCAAGAGCCAGCCGGAAACCCCGGTGGCGGTGGTGGAGCGCCGATTCATGGATCAGTGGCTGGAAGGCTTGGAGGAGCACGGATGGCGTCCCCGGGTAATGGTGCCGGAATTCCTGGCCGTGCCCGCTCCTGAGCCCGGAAGGTGGTTCCTGGACCTGGCCGAGTCTCCGTTCCTGCTCCGCATTCCCCGGGGCGGCGGCGGGGCGGCCCTTTCCGGCGAGCTCGGCACCCAGCCGCCCGGGGCCCTGATGCTGGCCCTGGAGCAGTCCAAGATCGCCCCCGCTATTCTGCGGGTGCGCGTCGCGCACCGGGAGCAGCGGGAAGTCCTGTCCGCGTGGCAGCCCTGGCTGGATGCCCAGGGCCTGGACCTGGAGGTGCAGGAGGACGGGCGGAAGCGCTCCGCCTGGCTCGCCCGGCAGCCGCAGCCGGAATCCGGCTGCAACCTGCTCACCGGTCCCTATGCCTCCCGGGAGGATCCCTGGGTGTGGGCCCGGCGCCTCGCCCCCGCGGCGGGCCTGGCCCTGGGGCTTTTGGCCGTGGCCGGCGCCCAGTGGACGCTGGAGGGTCGGCGCATCCGCGCCGAGCACCAGCGACTGGAGTCCGCCATCGAGTCCACCTACCGGAAGGCCTTCCCCGGGGCGAAGAACCTCGTGGATCCCCGGTATCAGATGGAGCAGCGCCTGAAACGCCTGCAGCGGAACCGGGAGGAGCCCTCCGAACAGGAAGGCAGCCTGCTGGACCGCATGGCCGGCTTCGCGGAGGTGGTAAGTGGCGGTTCCGGACAGTTGCGGCTGAAGGCGCTCGTTTATACCCAGGGGAACCTGGAACTGGAGGTCAGCGTGGCCGATTATGAAGCCCTGGAGCGCCTACAACGCCAGCTTTCGGCCAAGGGCGCGGTGGAAGTGGAAAAGGCGGAGCTGAAGGAGGGCCGGGTACAGGCCCGCCTCCGCCTGCGGGAGGCGGGCTGATATGTGGAGCACCTGGTGGCGGGAGCGCGCTCCCCGGGAGCGGGCCTTGTTGATCGGGGGCGGCGCCGCGCTCGTTCTGGTGGTTTTCTATCTGATCCTGGAGCCCCGCTTGCAGGAGCGGCAGCGGCTCGCGGCCGAGATCCCGCAATTGCGGGAGGACCTGGCCTGGATGCAGCGTCATCTGAGTCAGGCCAAACAGCTCGGGAACCGGGCCGGGCCCGGGGGCGGGGAAGGGGAGGAGCGCTCCCTGACCCCGGCCCTGGTGGAGGAATCGCTGCGCGGATCGGGCCTCAATGAACGGGTGACGGCCCTGCGTCCCTCCGGAGGGCGGGGCATCCAGGTCGCCTTCGATCAGGTACCGTTTCCGGAGCTCGCCACCTGGCTCAGGCAGCTCCGGAACCGATCCGGGGCCGAGGTGCGCAAGGCCCGATTCGAGCGGCTTGCGGGGAAGGAAGGCGTGGTCAAGGTGGATCTGGTGCTCGCCGCGGGGCAGGGCTCATGAGAAGGCGGTGGGTGCGGCTTCTGATTATGGGGGCGCTGGTCTACGTCATTGCTCTTGTGGTTCAATTACCCGCCTCCTGGGCCTTCCATTGGGCGCGGGGAACGGTCCCGGAAGCGGTGACCTGGCAGGGCGTGGAAGGCACCATCTGGCATCCGCGCATAAACCGCTTGGCCGTCGCGCTTCCGGGGGGGATCCAAGTGCCCACCGGACCGGTGGGCGTGGATTTCCAGCCGTCCGCCCTGCTTACGGGGGCCCTGGGCGCGCGCTTTCGGGCGGAATTGCTGGGCGGCACGGTGCGGGGCCGCCTGACCGGCGGCCCGGGCGGCCGGTGGACGATGTCCGAGATTCAGGGGCGGCTGTCGCTGAGCCGCTTGGCGGACATCGACCCGCGCTTCGGGATGGCCGGAGCCCAGGGGACCCTCCTGTTCGCCGGGGAGAACCTGGCGGGCCGGGCCCTCCCCGAGAAGGGACAGCTCCGGGCCACGCTGGAAGGGCTCCAGGTGGGATTGCTGCCCACGGATGGCCCGGTGGGCGAATACGCCCTGCGCGCGGAAGTAACCGGGCCCGGCCGGATCCGGGGCGAGGTCCAGACCCTGGAGGAGCGTGCGCTGGGCATCCGGGGGCGCTTCCGGGCGGATCTCCGCAAACGAACCTACCGTTTCAAGGGCGAGGGCTGGGTGCCCTCCGACGCGCCGCAGGCCGTGCAGGACATCCTACCCCTGCTCGGTCCGGTGCGGGACGGGCGCGTGAACATTCAGCGGCAGGGGAGGCTCCGGTAAGCGTCCCCGGCGCGGTGCCAGCCTTCCCCAGAGGCGGGCCACGAGTACGATCACGGGGACGACATGGGCGAGCAAGCCGGCGAACGGGAAGCGTACAACAGGCTCCTGGAATTGCGCGATGCGCTGCACTACCACAACCATCGCTATTACGTGCTCGACGACCCCGAGATTCCCGATAGCGAATACGACCGGCTGTTCCGCGAGCTCCAGGACATCGAGGCCGCACATCCGGAGTGGGTGACGCACGATTCCCCGAGCCAACGGGTGGGCTCGGCACCCCTCGATGAATTCCCCGAGATCCGGCATGAAGTCCCCATGCTCTCCCTCCAGAACGCCTTCAGCGAGGAGGAGGCGCTGGACTTCGACCGGCGGGTCCGGGAGCTTCTGGGAACGGATTCCCCCGTGGACTACACCGTGGAGCCCAAGCTGGATGGACTCGCCGTCTCCCTGATCTACGAGGACGGCCGGTTCGTGCGTGGCGGCACGCGCGGCGACGGCTACCGCGGCGAGGAGATCACCTCCAATCTGCGCACCATCCGCCAGATTCCCCTGCGTTTGCAGGGGGAGGGCTGGCCGGCCCGCCTGGAGGTGCGTGGCGAGGTCTTCATGAGCAAGGCGGGCTTCGAGCGTCTCAACGCGCGCCGCGAGGAGCGCGGCGAATCCCCCTTCGCCAATCCGCGCAACGCCGCCGCCGGCAGCCTGCGTCAGCTGGCCCCCCGCATCACCGCGGAGCGGCCCCTGGAGATCTCCATCTACGGGCTCGGGGTTGTGGACGGCGATATCGGTGCGTGTCACAGCCAAGTGCTCGAACGGCTTCAGGAATGGGGGCTCCCCATGGTGCGGGAGGTGCGCACGGTCACGGGCATGGAGGATTGCCTTGCGGCCTACCGGCGGCTGCTCGACGACCGTCATTCGCTGCCCTACGAGATCGACGGCGTGGTCTACAAGGTGGACCGCTTCGATTACCAGGAAGACCTGGGCAGCATCGCCCGGTCGCCGCGCTGGGCCATGGCCCACAAATTCCCCGCCCTGGAGGAGCTGACGCGGATCCGCTCCATCGAGCCGTCGGTGGGGCGGACGGGCGCCGTGACACCAATCGCGCACCTGGACCCCGTGGTGGTGGCCGGCGCCACCGTTTCCCGGGCTTCCTTGCACAACCAGGACGAGATCGACCGCAAGGACGTGCGGATCGGTGACTGGGTCATGATCCGCCGCGCCGGGGATGTGATTCCCGAGGTGGTCAAGGTGGTCACCGAAAAGCGCCCCCCCAGTGCGACCGCCTTCCGGCTGCCGGATTCCTGCCCGGAATGCGGTTCCCAGGTGCTGCGTCCCGAGGGCGAGGCCATCGCCCGCTGTACGGGCGGGCTCACCTGCCCGGCGCAGCGCCTCCATACCATCCTCCACTTCGCCAGCCGGCGAGCCATGGACATCGACGGGCTGGGCGAGAAGATCGTCCAGCAGCTCATCGAGCGGGACATGGTCCATACCCCAGTGGACCTCTACCACCTGACCGTGGAAGGGCTCCAGGATCTGGACCGCATGGCGGAGAAATCCGCCACCAATCTGGTCAATGCCGTCGCCGCCAGCCGCGAGACCACCCTGGCCCGCTTCATCTACGCCCTTGGCATCCTGCTGGTGGGGGAGGCCACCGCCCAGGTATTGGCCAGCCATTTCGGCAGCCTCGATGCCCTCATGGCAGCGGACGAGGAAGCGCTTCAGGAGGTGCCGGACGTGGGCCCGGCGGTTGCCGCCTCCCTGGTGACCTTCTTCCGGCAGCCTCACAACCGGGAGGTGATCGCGGGACTGCGGGAAGCCGGGGTCCACTGGGCGGAGGGCACCGGGGAAAGCGTGGATGGGCCCGATCTGAGCGATGTCCGGGTGGTGCTTACCGGCACCCTGGAGCGCTGGACCCGGGAGGAGGCGAAAGCCGCGCTGGAAGCCCGCGGCGCCAAGGTGACCGGCTCGGTCTCCGCCAAGACCTCCTACGTGGTGGCGGGCACCGACGCCGGCTCCAAGCTGGAAAAGGCCGAATCCCTGGGTGTCCGGGTCCTGAACGAGGAGGGCCTGGACCGCCTGCTGGAGACCGGGAGTCCCGGAGACCGGACACCCTGAATTATCAGACTGGGAACGGCCCGGCGCCGCAGTGGCCGTGGACGCGCCCCTTCTGCTAGGGTCCCGGTCGGGTACACTGATAGTTCTTCGCCGGATGCTGGAGCGCGGCATCCCCTGTTCCCGGGATAATCGGTCCGCATCCGGAACATATTCCGCCCAGAACCTCACCGAAAAGGGAGCGGGGAATGCGTGAGCGCCTTCGAAACGCCATGGATATGAGCCTGGGAGCCGCTCTGACCGGGTGGCGACGCGTCCAGCGCCGCGCCGGCGACCTCGCGGAAACCGGGAGGGCCGGCCGGGAGCGGATGCAGGCACGCCTGGACCGGGAGACCGAATCCTGGCGCGAAACCGGCCGGGAGCAGATCCAAGACCTGGAAGGGCGGATACGGGAGGAAGTGAATCGCGTGCTGCGCGGCATGAATCTGGTGACCCGCGAGGAGCTGGAGCGCCTCAATCGGCAGGTTGCGCAGCTTCAGTCGCGACTGGCGGAGCTGGAGCGCGAGAGCCCGCCTTCGGAGCGGGGTACCGGTGAGGACAGCAGCGCTTGAGCCGTTTCGGGCTTGACGGCTTCCGTCAAATCAATCGGCTCCGCGAGGTGCTCGCGGTACTCGCCCGCTACGGGTTCGCCGAGCTGGTCCAGCAGCTACGCTTGGGCCGCCTGCTGCCCTCCTGGGCGCGCAAGAGCCCGGAGCGGGCCCGGGGACTGACCACTGCCGAGCGCGTGCGGCGGGTATGCGAGGAGCTGGGTCCCTCCTTCATCAAGATCGGCCAGATCCTTTCCACGCGTCCCGACCTGCTGCCCCCCGACTGGATCGAGGAGCTGTCCACCCTCCAGGGTCGCCTGCCCCCCATCCCCTTTGCCGACATAGAGCAGGAGCTGCGCTCCGCCTGGGGCGACGAGGGATGGCACCGCCTGGGTCGGTTCGACCGCCACCCCCTTGCCACCGCCTCCATCGCCCAGGTGCACCGCGGCACCCTGGACACCGGGGAGGAGGTGGCCGTCAAGGTTCGCCGGCCCGGGATCCAGGAGCAGGTGGAGGTGGACCTGCGGATCCTGAAGCGCCTCGCCCAGCTGGCCTCGGATTACCTGACCGACCTGGCCCGCCATGATCCGGTGCGCATCGCCGAGGAGTTCTCCGAGAGCTTCCGCGCCGAGCTGGACCTGACCCTGGAGGGGCGCAACCTGGAGCGCTTCCGGGAGAACTTCCGCAGCAGGCGCGAGGTGCGCTTCCCCGAGGTCTATTGGGAATACACCAGCGAGACTGTGCTGGTTACCGAGTTCATCGGCGGGTCCATGGCCCTTACGCCGCCGGAAACACTGGACGAGCAGGGGTACGACCGTAACCGTCTGGCCCGGGTGGGGGCGCGGGCGTTCCTCAAGATGATCATCCAGGACGGCTTCTTCCACGCCGATCCGCACCCCTCCAATGTGATCTTCCCCGAGCCCAACCTCGTATGCTTCATCGACTGCGGCATGGTGGGGCGGCTGCGCTCCGAGCTTCGGGAACAGATCCTGGGACTCCTGCTCGCCCTCATCGAGCGCAATGCCGAGGAGGCGGTGGACGCCTTCGTCAGCATCGGCCGGGCGCCCTCCGATCTGGATCGGGAGCAGCTGCTGCGCCATGCGGAGCGGTTCATCGACCGCTACCACGGCGTGCGGCTGGAGAATCTGCAGCTCGGCGAGATCCTGTTGGACTTCGTGCGCCTGATCCGGGAGCACCATATCGCCCTTCCGCCCGATCTGGCGCTGCTCGCCAAGGCCCTCATCACCGTGGAGGGGCTGGGCCAGGTGCTGGACCCGGAATTCGACATGGTCTCCGAGGCTGAGCCCTATCTGCGGGCCGTGCTGCGCGCCCGCTACCGCCCGGATCGGCTGGCCATGCGCCTGCTCGGGCGCGTGGAGGCGGGCGGCGCCGAAACGCAGGCCATTTACCGGGACTTCCGCAGCGGCCTGCGGCGGCTGGGGCAGGGTACCCCCATCCAGTTCGAGTTCCGACAGCTCCGCAACCTGGAGCAGGAGCTGGACCGGGCCAGCAACCGGATCGCCTTCGCCCTGGTGGTGGCGGCCCTCATCATCGGCTCCGCCCAGCTCGTTCAGGCCGGTGCCGGTCCCGTGGTCTACGGCATGCCCATGTTCGGACTCGTGGGCTTCGGAGTGGCGGCCTTCTTCGGGCTCTGGCTCATCGTGGCCATATTCCGTTCCGGCCGGTTGTGAATGGGCCGCCGCCCCGGTGCGCCGGTTCAAACTGCCGGCCGATCCGGCGGATTCAGAACTCGTACCGGCGCTTCTTGCGGAAGCGGATGCGGGGAAGGATCAGCCCCACCAGCATGCCGGCGATGATCACGCCGGCCCCCCGGGTGAACCAGGATTGGGCGGACAGGTCCTGGAGCTGGTTGTTCTCCTTACGGAGCCGCTGCAGCTCCTCGGCCTGCTCCTGGTTGCGCTGCTCCAGGGACTCCGCCCGCTCCTTCAGGGCAACGGCGTTTTTGCTGAGCTCCCGGATACGTTTCAGCTCGGCCTTGAGCTGCCCGTTCTCCTTGCGGAGCGCCTGAAGCTTCTCCTGCTGCCCCTCCATCTTTTCCATGCGCGCTTGGTTCCGCTGCATGCGCTTGCGCATGTCGGCGATCCGGTTGCGGGCCGCGGGCTCGTCCATCAGGAATCGGGTGTGCACCCAACCTTCGCGGCCCGAGGGGGCCCGGACATAGGTGTACCCGTTCTTGCGGTCCACCTTGAGGATCTCCACCGGTGTGCCGCTGACCAGAGACTCCAGGATGGTGTGCTGAAGCCCCTTGCCATCCCGCAGGGTGATCTTCAGCTGGTCGCTTACGTACCGGGTTTCTGCCTGAGCGGAAAGTACTGGGCTAACGGTCAAAAGGGCGAGCAGGATTATCAGTGTACGTGGCATTTTCGTCGATTCGAAAAAAGGATGAGGTTGCCTGGATTGGGTCTAGATGATGCCCCTTTCCGCGGCCGGGTTCAAACCCGATTTCTCCGGGAAAACCCGCGATTCAGGATAAGGTTTTGATTTTTCCGCGCATTCCTATCGGGGTTTTCTTTTATTCCCATAAGGGATGAAGTAAATGCTCCGGCTCACCCGGTTCCGGAAGGAAGTAGGGCGGCGGGCGGACGACTGCGGCCAAGTAAACCGAGCCGCCAGCGGGCCACCCGATCCCCCGTGATCGCCGCGGCCACCACCCATTCCCCCAGACCGCGAGAAGACGGGGCGCGCAGCAGGGCATGGGCGTCCAGGGCGGCGCGTAGCCTGGCCTCGGCTCCGGGGGGCAGGAGCTCGTGGACGGCAACCGTGGTCTGTCGGCCCTTGACCTGGACCGTTTCCAGGTAGCGGGTGGTGAAGGCATCGTCCAGGCATGACTGTACCGCCCCACTGATGAGAATCCGGGTCCCGTAGACCTTGTTCAGGCCCTCCAGGCGGGCAGCTACGTTCACGCTATCTCCCAAGGCCGTGTAGTTGAAACGCTGCCGGGAGCCCACATTGCCCACCACGGCGGACCCCGTGTGCACGCCGATGCCCATATCCAGCTCCCCGCCCGGAGCAGCCGAACCTCGCCGATTTATGGCCTCCAGGACCGCCGCCATGGCCAGGGCGCTTCGGCAGGCGGCCCGCGGGTGATCGGCGAGGTCCACGGGGGCGTTGAAAAGCGCCATGACCGCGTCGCCGATGAACTTATCCACGAAGCCGCCCTGTTCCTGGACCGCCTCGGTAACCGGGGTGAACAGGTCGTTGAGGCGGCCGATCAGCTCCTGCGGATCCATGCCTTCGGAGAGGCTGGTGAATCCGCGCAGATCGGCGAACAGCACGGAGAGCTCCCGGGTCTCCCCCCCCAGCACCAGGCTTCCCGGCCGCCGGGAGAGGCCCCGGAGCAGGTCCTCGGATACATAGGCCCGGAAGGCGCGCCGCACGAACCGGGATTCCCGTTCCCGGCTTCGGAACAGCAGGGACTCGCAGCCCACCGCGCTCAATCCCAGGGCCATCAGCGGATAGAACCCTTCCAGCCAGAGATCGTGCGCCACGAAGGCCCAGCCGATGCCGGAAACGGCAACCGTTCCCGCCCCGAGGTACAGTGCTGTGCGGAGCTTGTGGCGCGCTTCAAAGGCATGGCTGGCGGCCGCGGGCAGCAGGCCGAGGAGCAGGAGCAGGCCCCAATCGAGGCGCGGCGAGGTGCGAAGCAAGTCGCCGTTCAGGAAATTGGCCAGGAAGGTGTAATGGAGCAGGCCGCCGGGTACGGCACCCAGAGGGCTCGACCGGATGTCGGAGAGTCCGGCCTCGGTTATGCCCACCACCACCGCCTTGCCCCGGAAAAGTTCTGGAGAAACCTCCCCCCGCAGGAGATCGATGAAGGAGATTCGCCGGTAGCTTTCCCGGGGATAGAAATTCAGACGGGTCATGCCCTGGTCGTCCACGGCCAAGCGCCTGTCCATATGCAGGCCCGTGAATCCCCGTCCCCGCTCCCGGATCCGGAAGTCGCGGTTATGGAACAGGCGCAGTCCCTGCACCCCCAGGGAGGGATACACCCGGCCGCGGTGGATGAAGGCCAGGGGATAGCGGCGGAAGATGCCGTCGGCGTCCGGGCTGGTGGAGAATGCGGCGTTCAGCGGGCAGGCCCGCAGTAGGGCGCCGATGTTGGCCTCGGCGTAGGGCAGTTCCGGAAAGGGCAGGGGACCGGCCGGCACGCGCTCCAGGGTGGATCGGGTGAGCCATTGCCGCTCTTCGGCGGATAGCCGCTCGCTGGCACGGCGCCGCAGGAAAAAGCCGCAAACCGTGTTGCCGAGGTCCCGTAGAACCGCCGCCAGCCGCCGGTCGTCCTTCGGGCGAGCGGCCTCGGAGAACACCATATCCAGGACCACCACCCGCGCCTGGTCCAGGCGGTCGAGGCCCCGCGCCAGCAGGCGGCGCTCCCAGGGCCAGCGGCCGAGCTGATTGACACTTTTCTCGTCCACGGCCAGGAATACCACGGAATCGGGCGCCCCGGTGTCGCGGAGGCGGTACTTCAGGTCGTTGGCCTGCAGGGACAGGGAATGCAGCGGCGGCAGACGCAGCTGCCAAGCGGTACCGAGGAGCGTGACCAGGAGAAGGGCGGCCCCGTAGCGCGCCACGAGGTCCCTGTTCATAGCATCCCGCGCAGCCGCTGGATGTCTTCGGCCAGCGCCTCGGAGATGGGCGCCTTGGTGGCCTGATTCCCCTCGAAGGTGGCCATCCCGCCGGTACGGAGCCGGAAGGAGCGGGTATATTCCTGGAATTCCCGCCGCACCTTTTCACGGTACCGCGCGAACTCCTCACGGCGTTCCTTCATGAAGGACTCGAACTCAGAGCGCCGCTTGCTCTGGTAAAGCTCGAAGCGCCCCTCCGGGGCGCGGATCTCCACGTCCCCCTCCTGGAGGGCCACTGCGCGGGTCTCCGACTCGTCCCCCACCAGGAATTCCGTGCCCTTGACCCCGATGACCGAATAGTCGGTGCGCACGGTGCGCCCCTCGTGGCTCCGGGATTCCACCCGGTAGTAGGCCTTACCCCCCTCCTGGTGCCACTGGTCGGGGCCGTTCAGCGTAAGCCGTGTGCTGCCGTCGAGGGCCACCCGGGAGTCGTCCGGGAACCGGACCACCGCCGAGCCTTGCCCGCCGGTAAGGACGGCATCCCCGGGCTCCAGATGCATGCCCTTTCTGGCCGGCTCCCGCCGGAAGCCCTGGGCGGGCAGCACCTCGACGGTGCCCTGGATCCCGACTATGGTTGCGACCCGGCCGGTATCTTCCGCCAGCACGGTACCGGGGCAGTGGAGTACGAGCAGGCTCAGGAGCAGGACCAGCCGCATGGCATTCCCCTTTGTTTCGCAAGGCTTTGCGGCGCTCGGCTCGCCGGACGAGTCCGACTCTACCAGAGGGCGGTCACGGCTTCCTCCCCTCGGCCTGCTCGCGTAGCTCGTACAGCAGCTGAAGCGCCTGGCGGGGGGTGAGATCATCGGGGTCCAGCTCGCGGAGCCTTTCCATGACCGGATCCGGGGCGGTGCTGAACAGGTCCAGCTGCGGGGTGGGCTGGGGATTCCCGGGCTCGTGGGACGGCGTCACCGCGCCGGACTCCAGCTCCTCCAGCAGATCCCGGGCCCGCTCGATCACGGGCCCGGGCAGCCCCGCCAGGGAGCCGACCTGGAGACCGTAGCTGCGGTCGGCGGCGCCGTCCTGGACCGTGTGCAGGAAGATCACCCGCTCCCCGTACTCGCGGGCGGATACATGCACGTTGGCCACGCCGCTCAGCCGGTCCGCCAGGTCGGTGAGCTCGAAGTAGTGGGTGGCGAACAGAGCCCAGGAGCGATTGCTTTCGGCGAGCCGCTCGGCGCTCGCCCAGGCCAGGGCCAGTCCGTCGAAGGTGGAGGTGCCGCGGCCGATCTCGTCCATGAGCACCAGGGAATCCGGCCCGGCGTTGTGCAGGATATTGGCCGTCTCGGTCATCTCCACCATGAAGGTGGAGCGTCCGGAAGCGAGGTCGTCCCGGGCGCCGATGCGCGTGAAGATGCGGTCCACCGGCCGCAGGCGGGCCTCGGCGGCGGGCACGTAGCTGCCCGCGTGCGCCAGCAGGGTGATCAGGGCCACCTGGCGCATGTAGGTGGACTTGCCGCCCATGTTCGGCCCGGTGATGAGCAGCATGCGCCTACGGTTATGGAGATTCAGATCGTTGGGCACGAAGGGTTCGCTGCTGGCACGCTCCACCACCGGATGGCGGCCTTCCCGGATGGTCAAGGACTGGTCCTCGGTCCATTCGGGCTGGACGTAGTCCAGGGTTTCCGCGCGTTCGGCGAAACAGGCGAGCACATCCACCTCGGCAACCACGTGGGCGAGGGGCTGGAGCGTGGTCAGGTCGGCGCGCAAGGCCTCCATCAGCTCCTCGAACAGGGCCTTCTCCCGGGCCAGAGCACGCTCGGCCGCCGACAGGGCCTGTTCCTCGAACCGCTTGAGGTCCGGCGTGACGAACCGTTCGGCATTTTTCAGGGTCTGCTTGCGGATATAGCGCTCGGGAACCCGATCCAGGCGGGACTTGGATACCTCGATGTAGTAGCCGTGCACCTTGTTGTAGGCCACCTTAAGATTATCGATGCCGGTGGCCTCCCGCTCCTCGGCTTCCAGACGGACCAGGTAATCGCCGGCGTTGTCCCCCACATCCTTGAGCGCATCCAGCTCTTCGTCGAACCCGGCCCGAATGAAGCCGCCGTCGCGGACGGTGGCGGGCGGCTGATCCACGAGCGCGCGGCGCAGATGGTTCACCCATTCGTCCTGGGGCGGAAGAGCGGCCGAAAGCCGCGCGAGCCGGGGGCTGTCGTGCCGTTCCAGTGCGATCCGGACTTCAGGAAGCGCCGCAAGACTCTCCTCCAGGCTCTTGATATCCCTGGGGTTTGCCGAGCCCAGCCCAACCCGTGTCAGGACCCGCTCCATGTCCCCGATGCGGTCCAGCACCTCCCGCATCTCCACGAAGCGCCCGCCCTCCAGTAGGGAGCCCACTGCCTGGTGACGCAGGCGGAGCGCTTCGATGTCCCGCAGTGGACGATTGAGCCAGTGGCGGAGCAGGCGGGCGCCCATGGGCGTGACGGTGCGATCGATGACCCCTACCAGATGGGTGCTGCCCTCGCCGGAGAGCGTCCGGTCGATCTCCAGATTACGGCGGGTGGCCGCATCCATGACCACCGCCTCGCCAGTGCGCTCCCGGACCAGGGCGCGGAGATGGGGAAGCAGGCCCTTCTGGGTCTCCCGGGCGTAGATCAGCAGGGCGCCCGCGGCGGGGATACCCGCGCTCAGCCCCTCGCAGTCGAAGGCGGAGAGGTCGCGGGTACCGAACTGCTCGGTGAGGTATTCGCGCGCCGTTTCCTCCTGAAAAGACCAGGCGGGTCGGAGCTGGACGCGGTCGCTGTAGGTGGCACTCATGGCCTCGGGTAGGGCGTGGCCCTCGGGCAGGATGATCTCCGCCGGGTTCAGCCGCGTCACCTCGCCGCCCAGGGACTCCCCGGAGTCCAGCTCGGTGACGGTGAAACGCCCGGTGGACAGGTCCAGGGCAGCCAGCCCCCAAATGCGCTCCTCCCGGTCAGGGACCACCGCCGCCAGGAAGTTGTTGGCCCGCTCCTCCAGCAGATGGGACTCCGTGAGGGTGCCCGGGGTGACCACGCGAACCACCTTGCGCTCCACGGGCCCCTTGGCCGCATTGGGGTCGCCCATCTGCTCGCAGATGGCTACTGACTCCCCGGCCTTCACCAGTCGCGCCAGATAGGGCTCCAGGTTATGGACCGGCACGCCCGCCATGGGAATCGCCTCCCCACCACTCTCTCCACGCTGTGTGAGGGTGATATCCAGCAGCCCGGCGGCGTGCTGGGCATCCTCGAAGAACAGTTCATAGAAATCCCCCATGCGATAGAACAGGAGGATATCCGGGTACTCCGCCTTGATGCGGAGATATTGCTGCACCATGGGGGTGTGGGCGACGGCCTTGCTCATGGCTTCCTGTACTTGTCTTGCGGCGAGGGACTGGCGAGGGCGGCGGGGCCGCTTGAGCGGCTCGGGCTACGGTAACATACTCAAATTTTGGCTCGCTTTCAGTGCCCGCGGGAGACGGACATGGTGCAGGCAGGCTGGTCGCACTATGAGCACCAGGCCGATATCGGAATCCGCGCCTCCGGACCTTCCCTGGAAGAGGTGCTGGTGCAGGCCGCCCTGGGTCTGACCGGGGTGATTACGGACCCGGATTCGGTGAAAGCGAAGGAGCCCGTTCGGCTCCAAGTTGCTGCCGCCGATCCGGAATTCCTCCTGGTGGAATGGCTCGATGCCCTCATCTACGAGATGGCCGTCCGCCGCATGCTGTTCGGTGCGTATCGGATAACGCTGACGGAGCAAGGCCTGGAGGCCACCGCATGGGGCGAGCCCGTGGAGCGCGAACGGCATCATCCCGCGGTGGAGGTGAAGGGAGCCACCCTCACCGACCTGGCGGTTAAGCAGGCCGAGGATGGATCCTGGACCGTTCAGTGCGTGGTGGATGTCTAAGGTTACGCGAGGACAGAGCCATGGATACCAGCCGCTTGCACAAGATGGACGACTTCCGGTGGGTCCGCGAGCCCAAGGGGGCCATGCGGGTTCCGGGCATTCTATATGCCGACGGGCATCTGCTCGGCGAGATGGACGACAAGGTCCTGGAGCAGTTGGCCAACGTGGCGGCGCTACCGGGAATCGTGCAGGCCGCCTACGCCATGCCCGACGCCCACTGGGGCTATGGTTTCCCCATCGGCGGCGTGGCGGCCTTCGATGCCGACGCCGGCGGCGTGGTCTCCGCCGGCGGGGTGGGATTCGACATTTCCTGCGGCGTGCGCACCCTGCACACGGGGCTCGCCGAGGAGGACATTCGGCCCCACCAGGAAGCCCTGGCCAACATGCTCCTCCACCGCATCCCCGCCGGGGTGGGGAGCCGCGGCAAGATCCATCTCGCCCCCGCGCAAATGGACGCCATGCTAAGCGGCGGGGCGCGCTGGGCGGTGGAGGAGGGCTATGGAGACCCCGCGGACCTGGAGCGCACCGAGGAATACGGCTGCATGGCCGGCGCCGACCCGGCAGAGGTCTCGGAGCGCGCCAAGGAGCGCCAGAAGGACGAGATGGGTACCCTGGGCTCGGGGAACCATTACCTGGAGGTGCAGAAGGTAGCGGCGGTCTACGATCCGGAAACCGCCGTGGCTTTCGGTCTGCACGAGGGGGACGTGGTGCTGACCATCCACTGCGGCTCGCGCGGCCTGGGCCACCAGATCGGTACCGAGGCCCTGAAATCCATGGCCCGCGAGGCGCCGGTCCACGGCATCGAGCTGCCCGACCGGGAGCTGGCCTGCGCCCCCTTGCGCTCGACCGCAGGCCAGTCCTATCTGGCCGCCATGCGCTCGGCCATCAATTGCGCCCTGGCCAACCGCCAGATCATCACCCATTTCGCCCGACAGGCTTTCCGGGAGCTGTTCTCCGATTCCGCCCTAACGCTGCTCTACGACGTCTCCCACAACACCTGCAAGGAGGAGATGCATCAGGTGGATGGCGAATCCCGGCGACTGTTCGTCCACCGCAAGGGCGCAACGCGCGCATTCGGGCCGGGCAGCCCCAACCTACCCGCATCCCTCCGCCCGGTGGGGCAGCCCGTGCTGATCGGCGGCACCATGGGCACGGCCTCCTACATCCTGGTGGGCGAGGAGGGCAACGAGAACCGCTCCTTCGGCAGCTCCTGCCACGGTGCCGGGCGGCGCATGAGCCGCAACCAGGCCAAGAAGCAGTGGCGGGGCGATCAGGTGGTCAGGGAGCTCGCCGGGCGGGGGATCCTAATCCGCAGCCCCTCCATGCGAGGGGTGGCCGAGGAAGCGCCGGGCGCCTACAAGGCGGTGGAAGAGGTGGTTGAGGCCGCCGAAGCTGCCGGTCTGTCGCGGCGGGTGGCCCGGGTGGAGCCCCTGGTAACCATCAAGGGCTGAGCACGTCGGGAAGGGGAGAGGCGATGACCGGGGAAAGGGAGGGAGGAAAAACAAAAGGCGGGATCCGCGCACCCCGCCCGTAGTCCGGTCGGCCGAAAAGAGGGGCTATTTGACCCGGTCCTCGTAGCTGCCGTCGCCCGGATTGACGCGGATCACATCCCCGGCTTCCACGAAGGGCGGCACCATGACGGTCACGCCGGTTTCCACCTGGGCGGGCTTGTAAGAGGCACTGGCGGTCTGGCCTTTCACCACGGGCTCGGCGTCCAAGACCTTCAGCTCCACGGCCTTGGGCAGCTCGATGCCGATGGGCCGCTCGTTGTGGAACAGCACCTCCACCTCCGTATTGGGCAGCAGGAAGTCCGTGGAGCCTTCCAGGACGTCCTCGCTGATGGCCACCTGATCGTAGGTGCCCTGGTCCATGAAGATATAATGGGTGCCATCGTGGTAGAGGAACTGCATGGGCCGGGGCTCCACGACGGCCTTTTCCACCTTCTCTTCGGAGCGGAACCGGTGATTGGTTTTGGTCCCGCTTTCGATATTCTTGAGCTCCGCCTGGATGAAGGCGCCCCCCTTACCGGGCTTGGTATGCTCGGTTTTCAGGACCCGCCACAGGCCGCCGTTGAACTCGATGATATTGCCCTTGCGGATCTGCAGTGCCTCAAGCTTCATGGTTACCTTCTCTTCGGTTTCCGATAGGGTGGGGCGAACATATTATCAAGAACTGATAAATTGGCGGCCGGTCCAAGGAAACAGGCTCCTTGGCGGACCGAGCAGCCCGGGGCCTTTTTTACCATATTCCTCATGATCAGCTTAAGCGGTCCCGGGGGCGTGGAACCGGAGATTTAGGAGAATAGACGGCCATGAGCCAGAATACGACGCACCAGCCCGTGGAGATCCGGCCCCACACCAAGTCGAAGATCCTGGAGATCGAGTGGGATGACGGCCATATTTCCAAGCTAACCTACGAGTACCTCCGGGTGGAATGCCCGTGCGCGGACTGCAAGGGACACACGCCGGACCAGGCCAAGACCATCACCGGCAAGGAGAACGTGGACATCACCGATTTTCAGCCGGTGGGGAACTACGCTCTCCAGCTCGCCTTCGATGACGGCCATAATACCGGGATATTCACCTGGGATTATCTGCGTCGGCTGGATACCGCTGCGGATGCCTAGGGGCTCCGTTTCCTGAGCCTGGGCGATCCGGAGTGCCATCCGGCGGATTCCGAAAGCGGCGGCCCCCCGGCCGGCCGTCTCCGGCACCCGCCATCCAGCCGCCGGCGTACGGTAGAAGGGGCACGACATGATCCCGCTCTACGACGACAACCCCACCAGCCGTCCGCCGGTGATCACGGTGACGCTTATCGCCGTGAGCGTGGCGGTGTTCCTCGGCCAGATCTCACTCAGCGAGCAGGCCGCGACGGTTCTGATCTACCGGCTGGGGGCAATTCCCGCGGTGGTGACCGGAGAGGTCCGGCTGCATCCCGATCTGGCCGGAGCGGTGCCGGCACAAGCCACCCTCTTCACGAGTATGTTTCTTCACGGCGGTTTTTTGCATCTGGCCGGCAACATGCTCTACCTGTGGATCTTCGGCAACAACGTCGAGGACGCGCTCGGCCATTTCCGGTTTCTGCTGTTCTATCTGGCCGGCGGGGTGGTGGCAGCCCTGGCACATATCTACATGGATCCCGTTTCCGAGGTACCCATGATCGGGGCCTCCGGCGCCATATCCGGCGTGCTGGGCGCCTACCTCCTGCTGTACCCAAAGGCGCAGGTTGCCGTGCTGATTCCCATCGGCATCATCCTCCAGCTTGTGCGGCTCCCGGCGGTGGTGGTCCTGCTGCTTTGGTTCCTGTTCCAGTTTCTGTCCAACCTGTTCGCGAGCGCGCAGGAGGGTGGTGGCGGGGTGGCCTGGATGGCGCACATCGGCGGGTTCGTGGCCGGGATCCTGCTTCTGTTCCTGTTCAAGCGACGCAGCGTTCCCCTGTTCGGGGACGGGCGGTAGCCCGAAGACCGATCACAATCCGCAAAGCATGAACGAAACCGAGCAGCGCAACCACCTGATCCAGAAGATGCCCACCGGGCCCGGGGTCTACCAGATGGTGGACGACTCCGGGGTGGTGGTATACGTGGGCAAGGCCCGCAATATCCGTAGCCGTATCCGCAACCATTTCCAGAATGCGGACACGGACGCCAAGACGCGGGCCATGGTCCGGCAGATCAAGGACATCCACGCCACCCTGACCCATACGGAAACCGAGGCTCTGCTTCTCGAGAGCAATCTGATAAAGCGGCACACGCCGCGCTACAACGTCCTGCTGCGGGACGACAAGAGCTACCCCTACATCTTCCTCTCCCGGAACCACGACTACCCGCGGCTGGCCTTTCACCGCGGACCGCAGAAAGAGAAGGGGCGCTACTTCGGTCCGTACCCTTCCGCCGGGGCCGTTCGGGAGACCCTCAAGCTCATGCAGAAGATCTTTCCGGTGCGGCAGTGCGAGGACACCTTCTTCGCCAACCGGTCCCGGCCGTGTCTGCAGTACCAGATCGAGCGCTGCAGCGGCCCCTGCACCGGGGAAGTGGACGAGGAAACCTACCGCGAGTACGTGCGCCAGGCCGAGCTGTTCCTCGCGGGGCGCAACGAGGAGCTGGATCGGGAGCTCACCGAGCGCATGGAACGGGCCTCCGCGGAGATGCGCTTCGAGGAGGCGGCACGGCTCCGGGATCAGATCCGGGCGATCCGCCGCGTCCAGGAGCACCAGCACGTCAGCGGCGGCAGCGGTGACCACGATGTCATCGCCGTGCGGATGGAGGCCGGCGTGGCCTGCGTCCAGGTGTTCTTCATCCGGGGCGGGCGCAACCTCGGCAATCGCGGATTCTTCCCCAAGCACACCGAAGGCGTACCTCCAGAGGGGGTGCTGCAGGCCTTCCTGACCCAGTTTTATGATGACAAGCCTGTACCCCCGAGCGTCGTAGTGAACCAGGCCCTGAGTGAGCGAGAGGCCCTGGAGGCGGCCTTCTCGGAGCGTATGGAGCGCAAGGTGGCCATCGCCTGCCCGCAGCGCGGAGAAAAGCGCCACTGGGTGGCCATGGCCGAGCACAACGCGGATAATGCCCTGCAGCGAAGGATTTCCGACGAGGCGAGCCTCGAGGCCCGCTACCAGGCCCTCGCCGATTCCCTCGGGCTCGAGGCGCCGCCGGAGCGGATGGAATGCTTCGATATTTCCCATACGCGGGGGGAGGGGACAGTGGCCTCTTGCGTGGTCTTCGACCGGGAAGGACCCCGGAAATCCGATTATCGACGGTTTAACATTCGGGACATCGAAGCCGGGGATGATTACGCCGCCATGGAGCAGGCCCTGTCACGGCGGTACGGCCGTCTGAAACGGGAAGGGGCGGTCCTCCCCGATCTGGTCATCGTGGACGGCGGGCGGGGCCAGCTGCACGTGGCCGAGCGGGTCTTCGAGGAGCTGCAGGTTTCCGGGGTGGAACTGCTCGGCGTCTCCAAGGGGCCCGAGCGCCGGGCGGGCGAGGAGGATCTCTGGCAGCCCGGCCAGAGCCGGGCCTTCCGGCTCGACCCGCATTCCAAGGCCCTGCATCTGCTGCAGCAAATCCGGGACGAGGCCCATCGATTCGCCGTGTCCGGCCATCGGCAGCGGCGCAGCAAGGCCCGCCGGGAATCCGCCCTGGACGGCATTCCGGGGGTCGGCGGCAAACGAAAGAAAGCCTTGCTCAGCCATTTCGGCGGTCTCAAGGGCATTCGCTCCGCCGGCGTGGAAGACCTCCAGAAGGTCCAAGGAATCAGCCGCGGCCTGGCTGAGCGCATTTACGCCGAATTCCACTCGGGGAATAACGGGTGACTTGGAACGTTCCTAACATATTGACCCTCATCCGCATCGCGGCCATTCCGCTGCTCATGGGCCTTTTCTTCATCCCGGGATGGGCGGGACACCTGTCGAGCACCGTGGTCTTCATTCTCGCCGCCATTACGGACTGGGTGGATGGCTATTGGGCGCGCCGGTACGAACAGACCAGCGCCTTCGGGGCATTCCTCGACCCGGTGGCCGACAAGCTCATGGTGGCCACGGCCCTGGTGCTGTTGACTGCAGACGCCCGTGTGCCCTCCATCCTGACGGTGATCATCATCGGCCGGGAGATCACCATCTCCGCGCTCCGCGAATGGATGGCCGAGCTCGGCAAGCGGGCCGCGGTGGCCGTTTCCTGGATGGGGAAATTCAAGACCGCCGCGCAGATGGTGGCCATCGTGCTACTGCTCCTGCATCAGCCCATTTACGGGGTGGAGGTGCACCTCTGGGGGCTCGGGCTCCTGACTCTGGCGGCAGTTCTGACCCTCTGGTCCATGGTCCTCTACCTCAAGGCGGCCTTGCCCGTCCTTCTCTCCGGAAAGGCTGCCGCCGAGGAGCCCTGAAGCTCCATGGCCGCTTGACACGAAAGGGGCATTTTGCGAATCTTGGGCTTTCCGAGCGGAAGTAGCTCAGCTGGTAGAGCACAACCTTGCCAAGGTTGGGGTCGCGAGTTCGAATCTCGTCTTCCGCTCCAACTACCAAGCAGGTCCTGAACCTGGAAGGGAAAGCTGTTTGGCTTTCCCTTTTTGCTTTTCGGCTGGGTGGCAGAATGGCTATGCGACGGACTGCAAATCCGTTCTACAGGGGTTCGATTCCCCTCCCAGCCTCCAGGAGGGAGCCGGTGTCAGGACGAGCCCGGAGGGGCCGCGCCTGATCCCAGATTGCCTAGCTCAAAAGCCCGACCAGTCAGCTGGTCGGGCTTTTTTGTGCGCCCGGATCCGGTCAGACTGCAGATCCCGGGCCAGGGAGCGGACGGAAGAGCGGGCTAGTGGAGCGTGGCCGTGCCATGGATGAGGACGCTGGGCTCCTCCGGATCCACTTCCGGTTCGCACCAGCAATCCGGAGACAATTTATGGCCGTAGATGTTGGCACCTTCACTATCCACGGGAACGACATTCTTGAAGCTGCGCTCCGCCCGGGTTTCGGGATGCTCGACTTCCGAGGTTATGATTCCCCATTTCCCTTTCGTAGACACACGCCTCTCCATTAGTGCTAAAAGCGGCTTAGTGAGACCGGGTAAACGGCGTTTTCCGGGGTTACCCTAGGCTCTTTTACCGATTACCCGGATCCTTATCCACGTAAACACCTACGACAACAGGAAACGCCATGGGGTTTCGGAAGCTTTGCAGCTGCATCCTGGCCTCGGGGGGCATTCTCGCTGCGGTGAATGGCTCCCGAGCCGCAGAGCCCGATCCGCGTCTGGGTATCCACATCGGTCTGGAATCCTTCCGCTGGGTGGAAGAAGACCCCGCCAATACCAGCAGGAATCTCCTGGTGGAGCGTGGCGAGCGGATCGCGGGGAGTCTCTCCTGGGATAATCTGGCCAGGGAAGGGGAAGGCCAGATCCACAGACTGCTGGGGCGCGCCTATCATCAGGAGGTGGTATACGACGGCGAAACCCAGGATGGCCGCCCCGTTGAAACGGAAACGGAATATACGGGTGCCCTGGTCGAAGGTCGGATCGGGCAGCGTTTGGCTGTATCCGGGGCTCCGCTGGGGTTGGACGTGCTTGGCGGCGTGGGTCTGGAGGTATGGAACCGCTGGATCAAGGACACTCGCATTGACGATGGGGCGGTTGTGAGCGGGTACGAGGAGACCTACGGGGTTCTGTACCTGAAAGGGGGTTTGGGAGTGGCGGAGCTATCGGCGGGTGCCTGGTTCGGCAGGGCTGAGGTCGGGATCAAATATCCGCTGGAGATCAGGGAGGAGATCCGGGAGCTGGATGCAAGTCTGCGGCCCGAGGAACGGACTTCCCTGTATGCCGTGGCCGAGATTGCGCACACCGTCATCCAGGGGCGGGATCTAGGCGTAACCCTGTATTACGAATCCTACCGCTTCGGGCTGTCTCCCACCACGTCCAGCACGATCGGGCCGGTTCGTCAGCCCGAATCGGACATGGACGTTCTAGGGGTTCAGGTGGGCCTGTTTTTCTAGCCCGAGGACCGGCCATGGGGAGGTGACGGGTTGGTAAGCAGTTACGTTCTCATCTTGTTCTCATACCTGAAGCTTCTACAGAAAAATGCGGAACAGCCCCACAACCAGGAAGACGGCGCCGATCAGGGCCAAGGGCAATACTTCCCCGCGCGGCCTGTGCCGCCGATGCAGATTGAAGGCGCTCACCTCTAGGATGAGCCCGAAAAGCAAGGCGGCGATTCCGATGATGGGCAGGTTCACGAAAGAGCGCTCCTCGAATTTCCGACCCCGCCAATGCGGGGTTCTATTTTTTCCGGGGCCACCACTGAAGCCCCGACGGCCGGGAGTAGTGGATTCTCCGGATTGTCGGGGGGACCCATAAGGGTAAGGCTAGAAGAGCCCGAAACCAAGCGGAGTTAAATCCATGGAAATTACCGTGACGGTGCTTTCCGCTGCTTCCCTGCTAGGAATTGCCTGGCTTCTATATATGTCCGCCCATCCACATTGACCGAATGAGGTGGCACTCCGAAAAAGTAAAGGCCGGCCCCCCACGGGGCCGGCCTTTACTTTTTCAGCTCCCGATCCTTTACAGGAGCCGGCATCCAGCAGTTCCGTGCAAGGGGGACTTCAGGTACTCCGGAGTGGTGGCCGGGGAGGGACTCGAACCCTCACGGAGGTTACCCTCCAGCGGATTTTAAGTCCGCGGCGTCTACCAATTCCGCCACCCGGCCAAAATTTGCGCCTTATAGTACCACGGCCCGGCCCGACCAATCGAAGCCGCTCCCAGGCCTAGCGAGGTAGCCGAGTATTGCAGCTCACTGCACTGGGCTCGACCTCCAACGCCAGGTGCATTTGTCGCCAGCTTCCCTCAGCTTCTTTTCAGTCGACGGAATTCCACATCCACAACTGCGTCCAGGGTTTCTGGTCATAAGCGCCACCGGCTAATGGTAGGAAAGGGCGGAACTATACGGGGCCGCCGATAGGGGCCGCTCACAAATCGCGCAATCTGTTATTTAACATAATATATGTTATGCGCAATTCAGACGCCGGCATTTTCGGATGGCCTTACGGTTCCTGCGGTTCCTGGGGGCTGGAATCTCCGCACGGGTTCCGGCCCGATTCTTTCCGAGGGCGCCGAACCGGGATGTGCACACGGTGGTCGAGACGCTTGGGCCCTTGAACCGCCGGCTAATCACGAACGCGAAAAAAACGGGGACAGCCAAGCGGCTGTCCCCGTACGGGCGGACCGGAAGGACGCGTACGGACTAGTCGGCGCGCCCCTGAACGGAGGGTCGGTAAGCCGCCTGGATCAGAACGCACCGCGATCCCATGGTTGCCACCTGGAGCCCTCCGCAGGGCTTGAAGCCCTTGGCCACCAGCCCGGCCATCTGCTCCTCGAGCTGTTCCGGCCGGTCTACGGGTGCCTGGAGGATCCGGTAGGCGCTGTCCGGGGCTTCTTCCGGGGTTCCAGGCACCGGTTCCTCCGGTGCCGGTATTCCCCCGTTTCCGCCCCCTTCCTCTCCGGGCTCCACGGGAATATTCGGCTCTTCCATGCGCCGCTCGGTCAGGTAGGCGATGTCGGTTTCCTGGTATCGGACCAGACAGGACGGGCACAGGACACTCCGTCTCGGGTCCCGCGCACCCGAAGTCTGCCGTTCCTCGGCCAGCTGGGCGCGCTCCTCGGGGCCGGCGCCCAGCCCCCGAATCCCTCTGCCCAGTTCGGTAAGCGCCTGTTCCACGCCTCCCCGACTGTATCCCGGCGCCTCTATGGGTGCCTGGCAGCTGTAGCAATCCACCCGCAGAACACCCCGCGAGTACTGCGCCACCAGATCCCGGAGCTCCGACTCCGATACCCGGTCCCGGAATCGCTCCAGGACCTCCTGCTCGGAGCACAGAAAGTCCTCACCGAGCGGTGTTCCGCCGGCACCGGACTCCTCGGCATAATCCCAATAAGTCTCACAGATCTCGCGGATTTCCGGCGAGGCCTCCGGGTCGATCACCACCTCGAAGGTGGGCACCACAGTGGGTGCGATTTCCCGAATATTGTCGTCCATACCGTCCATTTCTACCGCCTTTTCAACCTGTCGGCCGCGCGCTCCCGCCGGGCCGAGAAGAGGATATCCCGGGATTATAGGGTGCCTCCCCTTCCCTGCTCCACAGCGTATGGCATTGGTGAGAATCGGGGCCGGAGTATCAGGGTCCTACGCACTACTAGCGCCCTCCAAACTCTTCTACGGTGGAATGGTCGTTCCCACGAGCCGCTTCCCATGGCAGGCGCAGTGCCGGAAAGCCCTTCTATGGCCACACAGGATGCCGATATCCGGATTTTCCGGGATCAGGAGCCCGCCCGCGCCCAGATTCGTGGATATTGGGATTTCCTTAATCGGCCGGAAAACCGCCGTACTGTCCAGGAGCAGCTTGCCGAGCTGGAGCGCGCGGGAGACCTGCAATGGGACCTGCGCTCCGTGGAGGCTTTGGATAGTGCCGGCGCCCTGGCGCTCTGGCGGGCCTGGGGGCGTCAATACCCCACCGAATTGGTTTGCCGGGAGCGGCACCGGCGGATTTTCGAGCGCATGCAGGCCCTGCCGGAAGGCCGACCGAAATTTTCCCGGAGCCCCATCGATCTGCTCGCGCGGCCAGCCAAGCTTCCCGTGGCCGCAGCCCGTGGCACCTGGGAGCTGGCCCTCCATTTCGGCATGATCGCGTTGGCCGCCGGCTATGCGGTCCTCCATCCCAGATCGGTCCCCTGGATGGAGCTAACCTCCGTCATCTACCGGGCCGGTTTTCGGGCCAGCGGTCTGGTTGCGGTGATCAACCTGGTGGTCGGCATGATGGCGGCCTACCAGATCGGTCAGGCGCTTACGCGGTTCGCCTCCAATATCATCGTGGTCGGCGCCTTCAGTACCGCCGTCCTGCGCGAAATCGGGCCGTGGGTCACCGCCATCATCGTTGCCGGCCGCTCCGGGTCCGGGATTGCCGCGGAGATCGGTTCCATGCGCCTGACGGGCGAACTTTCCGCCCTGCGCGCCTTCGGAATCTCGCCGATCCTGCGGTTGGCCTTTCCACGGGTTCTGGGGCTGGCCATTGTGGTACCCCTGCTGGTGCTGCTCGGCAATATGTTCTCGCTGCTGGGCGGAATGGTGATTTCGGACCCTGTGCTCGGGATACCGCCTTCCCAGTTCCTGGACCACCTGCCCAATGACGTCCAGATCATCAATTTCTGGATCGGCGAAGTGAAATCCCTGGGCAACGGCATCATCATCGGCGGGGTCAGTACCTATTACGGACTGATGGCCGCTTCCAATACCGAAAGCCTGAGCCGGCAGACCATCTCCTCCGTGGTCATGAGCCTGGCGCTGGTCCTGATCCTGAACGCGGGGGTCGGCGCGCTGTACGTGGATACTGGATTGCCCTGATGGCCGCGGAGCACGGCAACGCCGTCATTCGTATCGAGCACCTGAGTACCCGGATCGGGGATTCCTGGATCCACCATGACCTCAACCTGGAGGTTTGCAGAGGGGAAATCCTGGCCATTATGGGTGGTAGCGGCGGCGGGAAATCGGTCCTCCTGCACCAGATCATGGGCCTGCTGCGACCCACGGAAGGCCGGATCCGGGTCATGGATACGGACGTGCACCGGGCTTCCCCCGCGGAGCTCCGCCGGGTTCGGCGCAAATGGGGCATCGTATTCCAGACCGGCGCCCTGTTCAGCACCCTTTCCCTGTTGGACAACGTGGCCTTCCCGCTCCGGGAAATGGCCCGCTACCGCTCCTCCCTGGATGAAGGCACCATCCGGGATCTGGCCTGGCTCGCACTCGCCAATGTGAGCCTGGGACCGCAAGACGGCCTGAAGAAGCCTGGAGCGATCTCCGAGGGCATGGTCAAGCGCACCGCTCTGGCGCGCGCCCTGATTCTGGAGCCCGAGCTGCTGATCCTGGACGAGCCGATCACCGGGCTGGATCCCGTACTGTCGGGAGAATTCATCGCCCTCCTGAATGATCTCCGCGAGGAATACAACTTCACCGGTCTGGTGGTCAGCCACAATATGAACGCGCTGGCGAATTTCGCGGACCGTTTCGCGGTACTGGCGGACGGAGGCTTCAAGGGCATCGGCACCCTGGAGGAGCTGGCGGCTATCGAACATCCGTTCATCCGGGGCCTGTTCGCTCCGACTTCCGGACAGGAACGCATGTTCCGTCTATCGCATCGGGCGGAGTGAACATGGAGAACAGGGCCTACGCCGTGGCGGCGGTGGCCTTCATCGCCGTGCTTCTGGCGGCGGGGGCTTTCGTGTACTACTGGCTCACGGTCCCACCGGCGGAAAACCGGATCTACCGGGTTGTTTCCCCCTACGAGGTCGGTCAGCTACGCGGCAGCTCTGAGGTGGCCTACAAGGGCCTTGTGGTGGGGCATGTCAAATCGGTGGGCTTCCATCCGGAGGATCCCGACAAGGTTCTGGTCCGGATCGGTATTCAGCCCGGCGTGCCGATTACCGAATCCATGTATGCGCAGGTAATGACCCAGGGCTTGACCGGCTCCAGCTATCTGGCCCTGAAAAAGAAGCCCGGCAGTAGCGATAAGCCCTTGCGCACCTCCAGGCGGGACCCGGCGCGGATTCCCATGCATAAAGGGCTCCTGCAGCAGGTCATGGGATCGGCCGAGGAGATCACGAGCCAGGTGGAGACCCTGACGAGCCGATTGAATCAGCTCGTCGCCCGGGACAACCGGAAACAGGTGAACCGGATCCTCGGATCCACCGTTCGTGCCACCGCCCGCATGCAGACGGTCATGAAACGGTTGCAGCCTACCATCAATGTCCTGCACGAAGTGCTCCGGTCCAGCGACCGGACGGTCAGCGAAGCGCGCCGGACGTTGCAGCGTATGCAGCGTTTGGCGGATACCACCGCCAAGCAGGCCCGGAAGGCCGGCCAGGCGGCAACCGACCTGCAAGACTTCGCGGAATCCGGGGAACAGGTGCTGCAGGAAGGCGATCGTCAGCTATTGCCCGACCTGGAAGACCTTGCCGAGCAGCTGCAGCGCACGGCACAGAGTCTTGAAACCCTAAGCCAGCAGCTGGAATCACAGCCCAGCTCCCTGCTCTACGGGCCGGCCCCGCGCCCACCGGGTCCCGGGGAGCCAGGATTCCGGAACGGGGAGCAAGAGAATGGGGAAGCCCCCCGGATAAGGCCCAGGCAATGAAGCAGATTCCGGCGTGGCCAGCGCTCTTTCTGATCCTCCTCCTGTCCGCCTGTCCCGGCCCGCAACCGGAGTCCTGGCCCGACCAATACCGGCTCACGGCCCCGGTGCCGTCCGAATCCGGCGGGGACAGGAAGCGATTGGGGAGGATCCGTGTGGAGCAGGTAACCTCTTCCCCCGCCCTTCAGGAGCCCGCCATCTACTATGCGCTCCGCTATCAGAGCCCTCATGAGGTTTCCGCATACGGGGACGCCCGGTGGATCGCCCCACCGGCCGACATGATCGGATCCGGCATCCAGAACTGCCTGACTGAGTCCGGGGACTGGTCGGTGGTGCTCGGCCCCGAGGATTCGGCGGAAGCCGACTGGCTGGTGAGTCTCGAGCTCAAGGAGCTGATCCAATCCTTCCCGGAGCCGACGAAAAGCTTTTCCCGGCTGCAGGCGCAAGCCGAATTGAAAACCCGGGAGGATCAGCGCCTGCTTGCCCAGCGTAATTTCTCCTATCGGATTCCCGCTGCGGGAGCCGATGCCGAGTCCGGAGTGGAGGGGGGTAGATTCAACCTCGAAGTGCAACACCGACCCACTGGTAGGGTCGGGTTGCTATGGGGACCGAATACACGCACCTGCAGCCATCTGAGCGCGAGCACCTGTGTCAGCGCCGTATCGAGGGCGCCAGCCTCCGGACCATTGGCCGGGAGCTGGGCCGGGACCCCGGCACCCTCAGCCGAGAGGTCGCTCGGAACCGACGACGAAGCGGTGGTTATTGGCCCGAAGCCGCGGAGCGCAAGGCTCGGGCCCGGCGCTTCCGCGGCAACCGCTGCGAGCGGGATGCCGCGCTGGGCGCCTACGTCCGGGAGCGCCTGGATCTGGGGTGGTCACCCCAGCAGATCGCCGGCCGCATGCGGTATGAAGGCCGTGGCCAATCAGCCAGCCACGAGACCATCTACCGCTATGCCTATCGCCCCCAGGGCAAGAAGCTGCGGCTTCATCGGTGCCTGTGGCGCGGTAAGGCCCGGCGCGGGTGTCGGGCGGCCAAACGGCCCAGGGGCTCGCGGATCCCGAACCGGCGCTCCATCCACGACCGCCCCGAGGCCGCCAATGACCGCAGCGAATTCGGCCACTGGGAAGGCGACAGCATGGACTTCCGAACCCAGAAGCGCCCCATGCTGACGGTCACCGAGCGCCAAACCCGTTTTGCCCTGGCGGCGGAGCGTTTGGACCGGACAGCGGAAGCCGCAAGCGCCGCGCAAATCCGCTTACTAGCCGCATTGCCGCCTCACGCCCGAAGGAGCATTACCTATGACCAGGGCAGCGAGTTCGCCGGCCACGAACAGGTCGCAGAGGCGACCGGGTTAACCACCTACTTCTGCGACCCCCATGCCCCCTGGCAACGGGGCGCCATCGAGAACGTGAACCGCTGGCTGCGGCGGGACCTGCCCCGCAAGATCCCGCTGGAGCATTACGCCGCCGAGGACCTGGACGACGCCCTCTGGCTATACAACACCACGCCTCGCAAATGCTTGGGGTACCGAACCCCCTTGGAGGTCTTCAGCGAAAAGCTCGGTGTTGCACTTGCAGATTGAATCCGCCGGGTTCAATCGCGCCCTGAAGAAGCTTTGCGACGATCTGGAGCACTGGGTGGCAGGAAAGGCCCGCGGCCAAGGCTGAGGGGCCTCGATTTCACCATATCCGATAGTGTGCCGGGCCATTCGACGAGCCCTCCCCGAATCCCAACCGCGATACAGGCCGATCCTACGGTCTTGGATTCCCGGGCCTGTTTGCCTTCAGGGCAGCACCAATGCGGTCTATGAATTTTATTTCCGTCTGTGTTTCAAGGCCCTTCTTTTTATTGTCTAGGTACTTCCCCATTTCGGATTGGGTCGGCACCCCATTGCCCCGAATATTCAGCAATTTTCAATATGGATGAAATATTCATTCAAATAAAGGAGGGGGGAAATGGCCGGATCGAAGCAAATATTTGCTGGCTTCGCAATCGTCGTGCTTGCCGTAGGCTCGGCGCTGGCAGAGAACATTGCCGGCACGCAAGGACAGAGCGGCGACCCGGGCAACCGGAATGCGCGCGTCCAGGAGGGGCCCCAGCTGACCATAAGTCCCGCGGTTGTGCGCCAGATTCAGGAAAAGCTGAGCAACCAGGGATTCAACACCGGAAGGGCCGACGGCATATGGAGCGCCCAATCCGCCAGCGCTCTGGCAGACTATCAGCAATCCAAGGGCATGGAGCCCACCGGCCAGTTGACCATCCGCACTCTTTCCGCCTTGGGAGTCAGGATCAAGGCCAGGACCCCCTAGGAACGTGATTGACCGGGAAAATGGTATGCCCCGGCACGGCCCGGAACCGGGCGAATTGTTCCCTTCAGGGAAACGGGGGAGGATTCCAATGGGGAGAGCCGCACCTTTAGCGCTGGTCGGGATCGTCGGAGCACTCGGCCTGGGCGGCCCATTCACGCCTGCCACCCTGCAACGGGCCGAACTGACCTTCACGGAACGGGCTGTCACGGCCCCCAAAGGCTTAGTGGTGCGTGTCGGGACGGCTTCCGTCCTTCGCGTGGAGCAGAAACTGCAAGGGAGAGGATTCCGCGTGGGCAGGGTGGATGGCCGCATGGATGCTTTAACCCGGCGAGGTCTGGCCATCTATCAGGAGAAGCGTGGGCTGCATCCTACAGGCCGGATCAACCTGCAGACGCTGCTATCCCTGGGCGTTCTGTCGGAGGTCATGGAAAATGACGACTCCTGGAAGGATCCGCAATCACCACCCCCCTTGTTCCTGTGAAGGAATGACCCTGGATTGGGCTTTCATCCGAGCGCTGTGCTAAGCCTAACGTAAGGAAGGGCCTTTCCGCTTCAATGCTACGAAGAGGAGCCTGGAATGGAGGGATGGCACGTAGTGGCTTTAATCAATCTAGTGGTGGTCCTGTACCTGACGATTCAGGCCCTTTTCATTCCGGATCTGTCCCTGACCGTGCTCGGCGGGATATTGCTCCTCGGAATCCTCTGGAGCGTACGCGATACCCGGAGGACACCGGAGCCCGGACAGGGAACGACGCCGGGATCCTCCTACACGAAAACCGAGTGAACGGTAAATCCTCCCCTCCCGGCCGGGGGAGCGGGTGCGTTACACTAACGGCATGAATACGAACACGGATTCCTCCGGCTCCCTCGACCGCCTCGCGGCGGAAGAATTCCCGGTTACCGAAAACCATATCTACCTGAACCACGCCGCAATCAGCCCGTGGCCCGAGCGTGCCCGCCGGGCCGTCCAGGCCTTTGCGGAGGGGATCACCCGGGACGGCTCGCTCCATTTCCAGGACTGGCAGGAAACCGAGCGTTCCCTGCGGGAGCGTATTCGGGACTTGTTGAATGCTTCCGGTACGGAGACCATCGCGCTGGTTCCCAACACCTCCGCCGGTCTTTCCCTGGTGGCGGCGGGCCTGGATTGGCGGCCCGGGGACAACGTGGTCATCACCGACTCCGAGTTTCCCAGCAACCGCATGCCCTGGGAGGCCCTCGCCGGACAGGGCGTGGAGGTCCGCGAAGCGCTATGCACGCCGGCCGGTGATGCCGATTGCGAGGGCAACATACTCCGTTTGGTGGATGACCGGACCCGGGTAGTCAGCGTCAGCAGCGTACAGTTCGGAACCGGGCGGGCCCTGGACCTGGAACGGATCGGGCAGGCGCTTTCCGGCTCGGACACGGCGTTTTGCGTGGATGCCATTCAGAGTCTCGGCGCCTTTCCCTTCGACCTGGAGGCCATCCGGGCGGATTTCGTGGCGGCGGACGGCCACAAGTGGCTGCTTGGACCTGAAGGGCTAGGCCTGTTCTATTGCGCCCCGCAATGGCTGGAGCGCCTCCACCTGCACCAGTGGGGCTGGCACATGGCGGAGCCTTTCGGGGACTTCGACGCCCGGGAATGGCGGCCCGCCACCACGGCCCGGCGCTTCGAGCCGGGAACGCCGAACACCCCCTCCAACCATGCCCTGGAAGCCAGCCTCTCTCTTCTGCAGGAGGTTGGCATCGTTCGGGTCGCGGAGCGCATCCAGGCCAGGGTCGAATACCTCATCGAGGGCCTATCCGCCCTTTCGGACGCGGAATTCATCTCGCCCGTGGATGCCGGGCTCCGGGCCGGCATCCTGAATGTCCGATTCGGCGGACGCACCGACAAGGTCTACCAAGCGCTGCGGGAGGGCGGCGTTCAGGTGCTGACCCGGGCGGGCGGCATCCGCTTCGCGCCCCACTTCTATAATCGTTATTCCGAGCTGGATCGGGTACTGGAGATCGTCCGCGGCGCCTGAGCGGCATCCCCGTTCGGACTATCTCCCGGAAACGGCGATCCGGAGGCCGTCGTGGCCCGGCTCCATCCCCTCGGGGAGCGCATCGGCGAGACGGGCGAAATCGATTTCGTGCGTGAAATGGGTGAATACGGTGCGCCGGGCACCGATGCGCTCCGCGACGGCCACCGCCTCGTCCACGCGCAGATGCGTGGGGTGCTCCCGGTAACGCAGACAATCGAGGATCAGCACGTCGAGATCCTCCAGGAGCGGCCAGCTGGCTTCGGGTATGCGCTTGACGTCGGTGATGTAGGCGAGGTTATTGAAACGATAGCCGTAAATCGGCCAGCGGCCGTGCTCCACCGGGATGGGGGTAACGGTGAGGCTTCCCCACTCCAGGGCGTCGGTGAAGGGTCGTGCCTCCAGCACCGGGATATACCAGCCCTTTTCGGGGGGAGGCGGATCGCCGAAGCAGTAGTGGAAGCGCTTTTCGGCCTCCTCCAGGGTGGCCGGGCGGCCATATACCGGAATAACCTGTTCCTGCAGACCGTTGAAGGCCCGCATGTCATCGATGCCGTTAATGTGATCGGCGTGGGTATGGGTAAGGAGCACGGCATCCACCCGGTCCATGCCTTCACGAAGGGCTTGATGGCGCATGTCCGTGGAGGTGTCCACGAGCAGCGATTCGCCTTCCTCACCGCGTACCCAGATGGAGGCCCGGGTACGGTGATTGCGCGGATCACCGGACCGGCACACCGCGCAGGTGCAGCCGATGACCGGCGTTCCGGCGCTGGAGCCCGAGCCGAGAATCACCACCTCCATGACGGCACCCCGCCTCTAGCCGTTCCGCGAAATACGGAACAGCCGCAGGAAGTTCTCGGTGGTGGCCTCGGCGAGCGCCTCCAGCGTCTCCCCACGCTCTTCCGCGACACGCTCGGCGGTGTAGCGGACGTAGCCGGGCTGGTTGGTCTTGCCCCGATAGGGCTCCGGAGCGAGATAAGGGGCGTCGGTTTCCACCAGCATCCGGTCCTCCGGTACCTTGCGCGCAACCTCGCGCAGCTCGGGGGCATTCTTGAAGGTAACGATCCCCGAAAAGCTGATGTAGAAGCCGGCATCCAGGGCGGCCCGGGCCGTTTCCCAATCCTCGGCAAAGCAGTGCATGACGCCAGCCACTCCCTGATCCGCCGCTTCCCGAAGCATGGCCACCGTATCCTCCCGCGCCTGGCGGGAATGGATGATTAGGGGCAGATCCAGGCGCCGCGCCGCTTCGATATGCGCCCGGAATCGGGCAAGCTGGTCGGCCGGCTCCACATGATGGCGGAAATAGTCCAGCCCTGTTTCACCGATTCCCACAACCTTCTCACTTCCCGCCAGCTCCACCAGGCGGTCCGCGGTGGGCTCCTCCACGCTGTCATAGTTCGGATGCACGCCTACAGTGGCGAAAACCTCCGGGTCGGATTGCGCCACCGCCAGCACCCGGGGGAAATCCTCCAGGCACACGGAGATATTCAGAAGGTAACGGACGCCCAGCTCGCGGGCATTGCCGATCAGCTCCCCATGGGACGACTCGTAATCGGGGAAGTCGATGTGGCAGTGGCTATCGGCCAGTTCAATCATGACTTGAACGCTCGTTGTTCATGTCTCGGGCTCTTGGACTTTCTGAAAGACGGGCTTGGGCTTGGTAATGGAGAGGGTGCCGGGCCGTGCTCCCCAACGGGCGTCGCGATCCAGCTCCACTCCCTCCAGGGAATAGCCCATCTGGGTGAACATCTGATTACAGGCCTCGGGCATCACCGGCCACAGATGGAGGTTCACCACGCGCATGGTCTCCAGGAGGTTAGCTAGCACCGCGGCCAGACGCTCTTTGCGCCCTTCCTTGTTCAGAACCCAGGGTGCGGTCTCGTCCACGTACAGGTTGCCCCGGCGCACCACCTCGAAAACCGCCTCCAGCGCCCGGTGGAAGCGCATGTTGTCCATGTGCTCTTCGAAATTTGCCGGCAGGCCGTCCAGGTGGGCCTTGAGGTCTGCATCCTCGTCGGTCTCCACCGCCGGGAGCCCCACCTCGTCGCCCAGGTACTTGTGCTGCATGGACAGGGTGCGATTCAGCAGGTTGCCCAGATCGTTGGCCAGATCCTCGTTGGCCCGACGAACCATGGCCGCATCGGAGAAGTCGCCGTCCTGACCGAAGGGCACCTCCCGCAGGAGGAAATAGCGCACCTGGTCGGTGCCGTAATAATCGGTGAGGCCAAAGGGGTCGAGCACATTGCCCTTGGACTTGGACATCTTCTGCCCCTCTTTCGTCCACCAGCCGTGGGCGAAGATCTGGCGCGGTAACGGCAAGCCCGCCGCCATCAATAGCGCCGGCCAGTAGACAGCGTGGAAGCGCAGGATATCCTTGCCGATGAGATGGAGATCGGCGGGCCAGAAGCGCTCGAATAGGGCTTGATCTTCAGAGCCGTAGCCAAGGGCACTGATGTAGTTCGTCAGGGCGTCGATCCAGACGTAGATGACATGGTCCGGATCCTCCGGTACGGATACCCCCCAGGTAAAGGTGGTGCGGCTGATGGAAAGATCCTTCAGTCCTTGTTCGAGGAAGCTCAGGATCTCATTACGGAAATTGTCCGGCTGGATGAATTCGGGGTGCGCCTGGATGTGCTCCACCAGGACATCCCGGTATTCGGAAAGGCGGAAGAAGTAGCTTTCCTCCTGAACCCGCTCAAGGGGCTGTCCCGATTCCGCATCGCAGCCGTCCACTACCTGGCTGTCCGGCACGTAGGCCTCGTCGCTGACGTTGTACCAGCCCTCGTAGACCCCCTTGTAGATGGCGCCGCTCTGCTCTAGGAGCTCCCAGAGCTTGCGGACCCCGGCGGCGTGCCGGTCCTCCGTGGTGCGGATGAAATCGTCGTGGCTGATCTCGAGGCGCTCCCAGAGGGAGCGGTACCGATCCACCACCTGGTCGGCCAGCTCCTGCGGAGCGATTCCCTGCCGCTGGGCGGAACGTTCCACCTTGAGTCCGTGCTCGTCCGTGCCCGTGAGGAAGTAGACCTCCCGACCGCGGAGGCGCTGATACCGGGCGACCGTGTCCGCGGCCACCGTGGTATAGGCGTGGCCGATGTGCGGAACATCGTTCACGTAATAAATGGGTGTAGTCAGGTAAAACGTTGACTGGCCGTCACTTCCGTCCATGGACGATCCGCTGTGAAAAGGTTTGGATTCCGGAGAAGGGGGCCTACGCCCTATTCCCCGCGGAGAGAGAAATCATCGGCGGAGGCTCCCGGCCCCCAGAGAACGATGCGCCCGTCGGGCCCTTCTCCCTTCTCGGCACTTTTGGCCTTCTTGGAGCCGCATCCACCACAGCCCCCGCCTTCCCCGCCGTAGCCCTCCTGCTCGAAGCGCAGGCAGCATTTCAGACGCCCGCACATCCCAGTGGAGCTGTTGGAGTTCGGCTCGATGCCCTGCTCCCGCGCCATCTTCACGTTGATGGGCGGGAATCCGTCCATGTGCTCCGAGCAGCACAGAGTCTTGCCGCATGGACCGAGTCCACCCACCAGGGCCGCCTCGTCACGGACACCGATCTGGCGCATCTCCACGCGGATGTGGAATTTCCGCGCAAGGATCCGCACCAGCTCGCGGAAATCCACGCGTTGGGGCGCGGTGAAATAGAAGGTGCCGCGCTCGCCGTCGAAGTCCATGCGTACCTTGGAGACCTTCATCTCCAGGCCCAGGGCGCGGGCCTTACGGCGGGCGAAGCGCAGCGCCTCCCGCTCCTTCTCCTCCAGGGTGGCCAGCCATTGCTCGTCCTGGCTGGAAATGCGCCGGATTACGCGCTTGATACGGCCGGGGAACGGAAGCTGGCTGCTTTCCACCTGGCCGATCACCACATCGGCCACCTCAGTACCCGAATCGCCCTCCACCAGGACGCGATCCCGAACGGATATGGTTTCGTCTTCCACGGGAAGCACGAATACCCCATCGGAGAGCTCGCTTTTGATGCCCACCTGTTTGCCCATGGATGCTGAGACCTGCTCATTCACTGTCCGACGGAAAGCGGGGCATGGCGTCCGGCTCCCGCCACCAGACAAGGAATTCCTCTATGGCCAGACGCGTGCTGGTCCGGCCCGAGACCATTTCGGCCAGCCTTTCGCCGGCCCGCAGAAGCCGCTCAGCGGCGGGGGGGCCAATACTACGGGCCTGCTCCGCCAGGTAATCCTGGCGGTCGAAATTGACCAGGCGCTGTTGACCCACCATCCCGCCGCTGACGGTAACACGGGCCAAGTCCCGCAGCCAGGCAAGGAAATGCGGCAGCCAGCTATCGGGGTCGGCCTCGGCCCATTCGCCAGCCACGCCTACCAGCGATTCTCCTCCCCCTGAACGGACCGCTTCAAGTCCCTGCACCAGCGCATCCCGTTCCTCGGTGACCGCCCGCCGGGCCCATTCCAGCGCCTGCCCGGGCGCCCCGCCCGCCATGCGGGCCGCCAGGCGAGCATTGTCCCCCCGCAGTTCGTGCGCTGTTTGCAGCCATTCTTCCACGGCCTCCGCAGGGGCCGGCCGGAAACGAACCGGCTGGCAGCGGCTGCGAATGGTGGGCAAGAGCCGGTCCGGACGGTGGCTTACCAGCAGGAACAATACCTGGCCGGGCGGCTCTTCCAGGATCTTGAGCAAGGCGTTCGCCGCGTAGATCCCCATGGCCTCGGCCGGGTCGATGATCACCGCGCGGCGCCGGCTTTCCTGCGGGGTGAGCTGAACCTGCCGGGTCATCTCCCGGAGGCTGTCCACGCGGATCTCTTCCCCCGCCTCCGCGGTTAGCAGGGTCAAATCCGGGGCGGTCCCCGCCAAACGGTGCCGGCAGGGGGTGCACTCCCCACAGGCGGGAGAGGCCGGGCCCGCACGGCACAGTAGCCGCGCGGCCATCCACCGGGCCGCGGTCCCCTTGCCGGTCCCCCGGGGACCGGCAAGCAGGAGGCCATGCGGCACTTTCTCCGCCTGGAGCGCGGCCTCCAGGCGGGCAATAGGTGCTTCCTGCCCGATCAGGCCCCAGCTCGCCACTGCGCCAGCTCCTGATCCAGCCACGAATCCAGGGCCGCGGCCACCTCCGGCCATTCACGGCCCGCGTCGATGGGATGAAAGCGCTCCGGCTCCTCCATGGCCCGCTCCTGATAGGCGGCCTGCACCTTTTGCAGGAAGGCCACGCCCCCTTCCTCGAAGCGGTCCCCCACCAGGCCCGCTCCCGCGCGGCGGCGGAGCCCCTCGGTGGCAGGAAGATTGAACAGCAGTGTCCTGTCCGGCTGGAATCCCCGATGGACCCAGTCCTCCAAAACCCGAATGCGCTCGTCCGGAACTCCCCGGCCACCGCCCTGGTAGGCATAGGTAGCATCCGTGAAGCGGTCGCAGACCACCCACTGGCCGGCCTCCAGAGCCGGGCGGATAAGCCGGTCCAGGTGCTGTGCCCGGGCGGCGAACATCAGCAGGGTCTCCGTATCCTCCGTGGGGGCTTCGTCCTCCACGCCTTCCTTGAGCAGACCGCGAATGGATTCGGCCAGCGCGGTGCCACCCGGTTCCCGGGTAGGTACCACTTCGATCCCCTCCCCCCGGAGACGCTCAGTCAGATGGGTCACGGAGGTGGTCTTCCCCGCGCCGTCGATGCCTTCCACGGTGATGAAGCGGCCGCGCCGGCTCTCCATCAGCGTCCTCCCAGCTGGAAGCGGCGCACCGCCCGGTTGTGCTCTTCCAGGGTCTCGGAGAATACATGGGTTCCGTCACCCCGGGACACGAAATACAGGGCATCCGTATCCGCGGGCTGGCAGACGGCGCGGATCGCCCCCCGGCCCGGATTGGCGATGGGCGTGGGCGGCAGGCCGTCGATCCGATAGGTATTGTAAGGGGTCCGGCGCCGGAGATGGCGGGCCTTCAGGTTGCCGTTGAAGGCGTCACCCATGCCGTAGATGACCGTCGGGTCGGTCTGAAGGCGCATGCCCTTGCGGAGCCGATTGATGAACACGCCCGCAATCATTGGGCGCTCCTCGGGAACGGCCGTTTCTTTTTCCACGATGGAGGCCAGAATCAGCGCCTCGTAGGCGGAATCATAGGGCAGGTCCGCAGACCGGGCGGCCCACTCTTCCTCTAGCACCGCCTTCATGCGCTTATGGCTCTTCCGCAGGATGGTAGCCGCGTCATCGCCCCGGGGATACCGGTAAGTTTCCGGAAACAGCCACCCCTCGGCGTTTTCGAGTCCGCGCTCTTCCAGGCCCAGGAGCCGTAGCAGGCTGGGGTCCTCGGGCCCATCGGGCACATCCTCGGGCTCCAGGGTCTGCTTGCTCCGAAGCCGCTCCAAAAACTCCCTTACCGTCCAGCCCTCGGGCAGCGTGACGGCGTGCAGCACCACGTCACCGCTGACCAGGGCTTCCAGGACCGCCATGGGGGTCATGTCCGGCTTAAGCCGATATTCCCCCGCGTGAATGCGTGAGGCAACCCCGAACATACGGCCTAGGAGCTTCATCTCCAGGGGCCGGTCCACCCAGTCGTGCTCCACCATGCGCCCGACCACCTGGTTGAAAGGTGTTCCCTTGGGCACCTCCAGCATGGGCTCGGACACGTCCCCGAGGGGGGTGGTGGCGAATTCGTACAGGTGGCGGGCTCCCAGACCCACCCCTATCAGGCCCAGGAGGGTCAGCACCACCAGCCAGCGGCGCCAGCCGCGAACCGGATTACGCATAGGTCGCCTCCAGGGCCTCGCTCAGCTGCCTGGTTACGGGGCCGGGGGCCCGGGGAAGCCGGCGGGCATCGTGCTGGCGGACCGGCCAGATGCCGACAAGCGAGTTGGTCAGGAACATCTCGTCGGCTTCCTCCAGATCTTGGGGCCGGACCACCCCTTCGCGCACGGGAATTCCGGCCGCCCGGGCAAGCTCGAGGACGCGGCGGCGGGTGATTCCGGGAAGGCCGGCACCCGAAAGGTCCGGGGTCAGCAGCGTGCCCTCCAGGACCAGGAACAGGTTGGTCACGGTGCCCTCGATCAACCGGTTCTCGTGGTCCCGGAGCAGTCCTTCGGCGATATCCGGATCGGACCATTCCATGCGCGCGGCGATGTGATTGAGCTGGTTCATGCTCTTGATGCGACCGTCCAGGGCATCCCCGCTCATCTGGCGCGTTGCGCAGGAGATGGTCCGCACCCCGCGCTCCCCCCATTCCGCCGGATGGCCGGGCCAGGCAAGCCGCATGACAGCCCGGGTAGGCTCGGGCTCGGCGGGCGGAAGCAGGCCCCGGCCTCCGGGCCCCCGGGATAGAAGGATCTTGATCACGTGGCGTTCCCCGGCACCCTGCTGGGCAATGAGCGATTCCGCCTCAGCGGCCAAGAGGGCGGTATCCGGCTCGGGGAAGCACAGAATCCGGGCCCCTTCCGCCAACCGCTCCAGATGGGCGGCACCTTCCAGCAGCCTTCCCTCACGGGCGGCGATGGTTTCGAAAAGGCCGTCCCCGTACTGGAACCCTCGGTCCGCCACGGAAATGGCGGGCTCGAGCGGGTCCACGGAACGCCCATTGACCAGGACGGAGGGGTTGGTGGGTATGCTCATTGAATCGCGCAGGGTCCCTGGGAAAGCCTGTTCAGCGCCTCCGGACCCGGCCCCGTTCCGCCTGTGCCCCGTGGTTGCATATCGGCACAGAGAGTAGGAACGGTAGCGGCCCCGCAGGGTTATCCTAGCACGGACGCCTTACGGGCCAGGGCGTCCCTCGGGTACCGGTCGACGGAATTGGGAACGCGGGCCCGGGTCCGGTCCGAGGCGGCTCCGCCGTTGCCGGATTCCCGGCTTTCCGCGGGGAAAGGATCAGGCGCGTTTGAAGACGAGCGTGGCGTTGGTTCCACCGAATCCGAAGGAATTGTTGAGAACCGCGCGCAACGGGGCCTCGCGAGCCTCCCCGGGCACGTAATCCAGATCGCACTCGGGATCGGGGCTCTCCAGGTTGATGGTGGGCGGAACCACGCCGTGGTGCACGGCGAGTGCGGAAACGATACTCTCCACGCCGCCCGCGGCCCCCAGCATGTGGCCCACCATGGATTTGGTGGAGCTGACCGCCAGGCTGCCGGCATGGTCGCCGAACACCTGCTTGAGCGCCGTGGTCTCCACCCGGTCCCCAGTGGGCGTGGAGGTGCCGTGGGCATTGACGTAGTCGATGTCCTCGGGACTGAGCTCCGCGTCCCGCAGGGCCAGCTCCATGCATCGGGACGCGCCGGACCCGTCTTCGCTGGGCGCAGTCATGTGATAGGCGTCGGCGCTCATCCCATAGCCCGCCACCTCGGCATAGATGCGCGCGCCGCGGGCGATGGCGGCTTCCCGCTCCTCCAGCACCAGAACGCCGGCCCCTTCGCCGAGGATGAACCCGTCGCGTCCGGAGTCGAAGGGGCGGCTGGCTCCCTGGGGATCCTCGTTGTTGGTGGACAGCGCCTTGGCCGCGGCGAACCCGCCTACCGCCAACGGCGATATGCAGGATTCGGTGCCTCCGGCGATCATGGCGTCCGCATCTCCGTACTGGATCAGCCGGGCGGCGTCGCCGATGGCGTGCGTACCGGTAGCGCAGGCCGTAACGGCGGCCACGTTGGGCCCCTTGGTCCCGTACATGATGGAAAAGTGCCCCGATACCATATTGATGATCGAAGCGGGGATGAAAAAGGGCGAAATCTTCCGTGGTCCTCCGTTGAGATAGGACTCGTGCGCGCGCTCGATGAACGGCAGACCGCCGATACCGGAGCCGATGGACACACCCACCCGCTCGGCGTTCTCCTCGCTGATCTCCAGGCCGGAATCATCCATGGCCATGGAGGCGGCCCCCAGCCCGTAATGGATGAAGGTATCCATCTTCCGGGCTTCCTTCTTGGGGATATAGTCCCCCGGGTCGAAGCCGTGCACCTCGCCGGCGATCCGGGACGCGAAATCGGACGCATCGAACCGACTGATGGTATCGATACCGCTGCGCCCGGCGACCATCGCCTCCCAGCTTTCCCCGGTGGTGGTTCCCACGGGGGTCACCATCCCTACTCCGGTAATGACCACGCGACGTTTCAAAATTCGCCCCTATCCCTGAATAAGAAAGCGGCACCCCCTCTTGACGAGGCACCGCCCAAGGTCCGGCAACCCCGACGGCCGTCAGCCGACGTTGTTGTTGATATAGGTAATGGCTTCCTGGACCGTGGTGATTTTCTCCGCCTCGTCGTCGGGAATCTCGCAGCCGAATTCCTCTTCTAGGGCCATCACCAGCTCGACGGTATCCAGGGAGTCGGCGCCGAGATCGTCGACGAAGGACGCCTCGGTGGAGATCTCCTCCTCGCCGAGCCCCAGCTGTTCGGACACAATCTTCTTCACCCGAGCGTCGGTATCGCTCATTGCTAACCTTTCCTCCTTTAAAGGGTTTTGCAAAGCCCCGACTAGGTACCACATTTGTCAGGGCGACTCAATTGGTCCAAAGAGGCCTCCCCAAAAGGGGTTACCCCATGTACATGCCGCCATTCACATGGAGCGTGGACCCGGTGACATAGGCCCCTCCGGGCCCCGCCAGAAAAGCAACGGATTCGGCCACCTCGGAGGGTTCCCCGAGCCGCCCCAGGGGGATCTGCTGCAACAGGGCCTCCCGTTGCTCCTCGGGCAGCTCGCGGGTCATATCGGTCTCGATGAACCCGGGAGCCACCGCGTTGACGGTGATGCCGCGCGGGCCGAGCTCCCGGGCGGTGGATTTGGTCATCCCCAGAATGCCCGCTTTGGCGGCGGAATAGTTCACCTGCCCCGCGTTCCCCATGGCGGCCACCACCGACGCGATATTGATGATGCGCCCACCCTTGGCCTTCATCATGGGGCGCGTGACAGCCCGGGTCAGCCGGAAAACGGAGGAAAGGTTGGTATCGATGACATCCTGCCAATCCTCGTCCTTCATCCGCATGAGCAGGCCGTCCCGGGTGATGCCTGCGTTGTTCACCAGGATGCCCGGATTGCCCAGATCCTCCTGCACGGCTTTGATGAACGGCTCGATGGCTTCGGTATCCGTGACGTCGAGGGCATAGCCCTTGGCCTTGGCGCCCGCGTCCCCCAAGGCCTGCTCGGCCTTCTGGGCACCGGACTCGGAGGTGGCCGTGACCGCGACCGCTGCGCCGAGCTCACCCAGCCGCAGCGCGATGGCGTGCCCGATGCCCCGGCTGGCACCGGTAACGATGGCGATTTGCCCGTTCAGCATTACGCGTTCCCTTCTTGGGCCTGCTCCAGGGCCTGGTTGAGGCTTTCTTCATCGATTACCGGCAAGCAGGGCATGCGCCGGTCGATGCGTTTGTTGAGACCGCACAGAACCTTGCCCGGCCCCATTTCCAGGACCCGGCCGACGCCGTTGTCCCGCATCTGCTCGATGGCGGCCGTCCAGCGTACGGGGCTCGCCAGCTGGCGTACCAGCGCGTCCCGGATGGCCTCCGGATCCTCGCTGGGGGTCGCATCCACATTGTTGATCACGGGGACGGACGGTGAGCGCAGATCGACCTCCCGGAGACGCTCCGCCAGCCGTTCGGCGGCGGGCTCCATTAGGGGGCAATGGGAGGGGATGGAGACGGGAAGCTCCACGGCCCGCTTGGCTCCGGCTGCGCCGGCACTCTCCATCACCGCCGCCACCGCCTCGGCCGCTCCCGCTATAACGATCTGGCCCGGGGCGTTGAAGTTCACGGGCCGCACCACCTGGCCGGACCGACGCTCCTCGGCGGTGCAGAGCTCCTCCACCGTGGGATCGTCGAGACCGAGCAAGGCGGCCATCTTCCCGGTTCCGGCGGGAACTGCCTCCTGCATGAAACGGGCGCGGTCGGCGACCAGTTTCACGGCCTCGCCGAAGTCCAAGCTGCTGGCGGCTACCAAAGCCGTATATTCCCCCAGGCTGTGCCCCGCCATGAACCGGGGGTTGGCACCCCCTTGGGCGTTCCACAGCCGGTGCGCGGCCACACCCGCCGCCAGCATGGCCGGCTGTGTGACTTCGGTCTTATTCAGTTCGTCCTCGGGGCCCGTCCCGATCAGCTTGGCCAGATCACGGCCCAAGGCCTCGGAGGCCTCTTCCAGGGTCCGGGTCACGACACCATCCGTGTCGGGGTAAGCGTCGAGCATGCCAACGCTCTGGGATCCCTGCCCGGGGAAAATAAATGCGAAATCGCTCATGGGTTGGCTGTTCCCCCTCTTGGTGTCCGGTATGCCTACCAGCGCAGCAGCGCGGAGCCCCAGGTAAAGCCGCCGCCGAAGGCCTCCAGAAGCACCAGGTCACCGGGACGTATCCGGTCCTGCCGGACTCCTTCATCCAGGGCCAACGGGACCGACGCCGCGGAAGTATTGCCGTGCCGATCCACTGTCACCACCACCCGGTCCATGGGCAGGGCGAGCTTCTTGGCGGTGGCCTGGATAATGCGAATGTTGGCCTGATGGGGAACCAGCCAGTCCACCTCGCCCTTGTCCAGACCATTCGCCTCCAGGGTCTCTTCCACCACCTGGCCGAGGGTGTTCACGGCTACCCGGAACACCTCGTTGCCCTTCATGTGGATGGTGCTCTCGGGGTCCTCGCGGTCCCATCCGGTGGACACCCCGCGGGGAACATTGAGGAGGGCTTCCTGGGCACCGTCCGCATGCAGGTGGGTGGAAAGGATTCCCTGCTGATCGGAGTCGTCCGCTTCCAGCACCACGGCCCCCGCGCCGTCGCCGAACAGCACGCAGGTCCCGCGGTCCTCCCAGTTCACGATCCGGGACAGGGTCTCGGCACCCACCACCAGGGCGCAGCGCGCCGAGCCACTGCGAAGGAACTTGTCCGCCGTGGCGAGGGCGTAGACGAATCCGGTGCAGACGGCCTGCACGTCGAAGGCCGGCGGTCCGACGATTCCGAGGCGGCCCTGCAGGAGGCAGGCGGTGCTGGGAAAAACCTGGTCGGGCGTGGTGGTGGCGACGATGATCAGGTCCACATCGGTGGGGGTGCGCCCGGCGGCCTCCATAGCCCGCCGGGCGGCATGCTCGGCCAGATCCACGGTGGACTGCTCTTCGGCAGCGATGCGCCGCTCTTTAATGCCGGTGCGCGCGGTGATCCAGTCGTCGCTCGTATCCACCAGGGCTTCCAGGTCCTGATTGGTCAGGACCTTTTCCGGGAGATAGCTCCCGGTCCCCGTAATCCGCCCGCGCCCCATGCCTGCTCTCTCCCCGCCCTTATTCCGCCACTTCCAGCATCTGCTGGATTTCGTGGGTGATTCGCCGATTCACGCTATGCCGCGCCTCCGAAGCGGCCACCTCGATGGCACGGGAGAAGGCGTAGCTGTCGGCACTTCCGTGGCTCTTCACCACGATGCCGTTCAGTCCCAGCAGCATGGCCCCGTTGTATTCCCGGTGGTCCGCCTTCCGCTTGAAATCCTTCAGCACCCGGCCGGCCATGAACGCGGCCAGCTTGGAGGCCCAGGAGGCGGAGAAGGCCTGCCGCAGGAAGTGCCCGAGCAGCTCCGCGGTGCCCTCGGAAGTCTTCAAGGCCACATTGCCGACAAAGCCGTCGGCCACCACCACATCCGCCTTGCCGGTGAAGATGTCCCGGCCTTCCACGTTGCCGATATAGTTCATCTCGCTGTCGCGCAGCAGCTGACCGGCCACCTTCACCACGTCGTTGCCCTTGATGTTCTCCTCGCCGATATTGAGCAGCCCGATGGTGGGCTCCTCGACGCCGTAGACCGCACGGGCGGCCACTTCACCCATGACGGCGAATTGGAACAGGTGGTCCGAGTTGCAGTCCACGTTGGCCCCCAGATCCAGCATGAGGACCCGACTGTCCCGGGTTGGCAAAAAGGTGGCGATGGCCGGGCGATCGATGCCGGGCAGGGTTTTCAGGATCAGGCGGGAGATGGCCATCAGCGCGCCGGTGTTTCCAGCGCTCACGAAGCCATCCACTTCCGCCTCCTTCACCAGGTTGGCGCCGACGTGAATGGAGGAGTCCCGCTTGTTCCGCAGGGCCTGGGAAACATCGTCCTCGGAGGAGACCACCTGGCTGGCCGGGCGCACCGAAACGCGCTCCTCGTTTTCCAGTCCGTGCTCCCGGAGCGCGCCTTGGATGGAATCCTCCACACCCACCAGAACCAGCTCCAGGTCGGCGTGGTCCCGAAGGGCGGACAACGCCGCCGGGACTACCACCGAGGGGCCGTAGTCTCCGCCCATTGCATCCAGAGCTATGCGCATTGAGATCCCGGTGCGGTGCTCAGCGCGGCTGGTTCCGGTGAGGATGGCTGCTTAACGGTACGCAAGGCGGCGCGTCAGTCTTCTTCAGCGACAGCCAGGACTTGGCGCTCTCGATAAGAGCCGCAGCTCTCGCATACATGGTGCGGCCGCTTGCGCTCGCCGCATTCCGGGCAAGTGCTCAGGCTTCGCGGCGAGATGGCGTGGTGCGCGCGGCGCTGATCGCGGCGGGCTTTCGAGGTCTTTTTCTTCGGTACGGCCATTTCTGCTCTCCCAAACGTTGGTTCCCGGCCCGCAGCAAGCGGCGGACAAGGACCGCCCTGCGGCGGCGTGGGCGTTCATTTGTCCTTCTTGAGCTGCGCCAATACATCGAAGGGGCTCTCCCGCGGGGCCGGAGAGCAGGCGCATTCTGCCTCGTTCCGATTCGTTCCGCAAACCGGACATATCCCTTTGCAAGCTTCCGCGCAACGGGGACTTATGGGCAGCTCAAGAAGCCACTCGTCCTCCAAGGCCTCCACAAGGTCGAAATACCCTTCCGGGGCCTCGATCTGCTCGTCGGAATGATCGATGACCCAGACCTCGCCCTTCTGGGTCGGATCCCTGTACAGGTCCTGCTCGGGATTGGGGTCGATGCTCAGGTTCAGGGTCGCTGCCAGCGGACACCGGAACGGCGTCCGGCAGGACTCGCACTCCAGCTCCACAGCCCCCCGAACATTCCCGTGCAGGAGGTAAGCGTCGTTATTCGGCTTCAGACGCAGATCCACCTCCACGCCCTCCCCCATGCCGACCACGGCGTCCGCGAGCCGGGTCAGGCGACGGGCGGGTATAAGGCCCTGAAACAGCAGCCCCTCCGGTGGAACCTGCGCCAACCGGATGATGGATTCCCGAAGTTCACGCATAAGCGGCTAATTATATCCTTCTGCCGGCCATGATTCCAAATCGGTGCAGCCCAAATGGGCCAGGACTTCGCCAAAACTATCCGCCCAGGCGTGCGGACTCAACGCACCCAAACGTTCCGTGTCATGCACCCCATAGGTGACCGCCATAGCGGATATCCCGGCGCGATGCGCCATCTCCATATCGAAGGCGGTATCCCCCACGAGCACGGCCTGCTCGGGGCGGGCCCCGGTGGATTCCAGGAGCTCGTGGATCATGCGGGGATCGGGCTTGGAACAGGTCTCGTCGGCGCAGCGGGTGGCCGCGAAGAACCCTTCCAAGCGCCATTCGCGGAGCATGCGGTCGAGCCCCTGCCGGGATTTTCCGGTGGCCACAGCCAGACTGCGTCCCTGGCGGACCAGCCATTGCAGACCCTGTTCCGCGCCTGGGAAGAACGGCATGTCCGTGGCCCCGTACGACTTGAAGCGCCGACCATAGGTTTCCCGCAGCAGGTCGTGCGTTCGGGCATCGGCATCCGGCACAAGCGCCGAAATGGCCTCCCGGAGCCCCAGGCCGATGACCTGCTGGAGCTCCCGGTCCGGCAGCACCGGCAGCCCCACTTCCTCCAGGCTCGCCCGCATGGTGTCGACGATCACTTGCCGGCTATCCACGAGGGTCCCGTCCCAATCGAAGATCACCAGCTCCGTTTCCTGAAGCGCGGGCAGGGCATCGCCGGCAGCGTTCGGGTATTTGTTTTTCGTAAATTTTTCAGTCATCTGCTTTGTTTCGGTTCGTGCTTTGCCTCAAGGGTGCTGCTCCCCTCCCCTTCAAGCGGGAAGCCGCTCCAGGAGGGTCTTCAGGGCGTCAGGCAGCGGGGCCCGCACATGCAAGGATTCTCCGCTGACCGGATGGGGTATCGTGATCTCGGCGCTATGCAGGAATATTGAATCAAGGCCCAACCCCTTCAGTAGACGGTTCGCTTCCCGGTCGCCGTACAAGGGATCCCCCGCAATGGGGTGTCCCCAATGGCTTGCATGAGCGCGTATCTGGTGGGTACGCCCCGTTTTGGGCTCCGCCCGGAACAGGGTGTACCCGACAAACGGGCGAAGTGCCACGAACCGGGTTATCGCTTCCTGGCCTTGCCCCGGATCCACCATCATGGGGCGCTGTCCGCCCCGCTCCGGTCCGCGGCGCAAGGGGGCATCTACCGTGTACTCCCCCTGCTCCCACCGGCCCAGCATCAGGGACAGATACACCTTGGCGACCCGGTTCTCCCTGAACGCTGCCTGCAGATTCCGGGTCGCCCTGCCGTTCTTTCCGACTACCAGACAGCCAGAAGTTCCGCGGTCGAGCCGATGGGCCAGCCCCCATTCCACTCCGGGTCTGGCGGCGGCCAACGCCTCGATCACTCCGTAGGGAGTGCCGCTGCCGGCGTGGACGGCAATCCCCGAAGGCTTATCGAGAACCGCGAGCTCGTCATCCTCGTACAGAAAGCGCCCCACCAGGGACTTCCGGACCCCTTCCGGCACCTTGCCCGGCGCAGAGGATGTCCGGGTCTCGGCCGGCGGGATACGCACTTGGTCCCCCATCTTCAGGCGATCCGCAGGGCGGCAGCGCTTGCCGTTTATGCGCACCTCTCCCTTGCGCAGCATTCGGTAGACCCGGGCCCTCGGAACCCCTTTCAGCTGTGCCATGAGGAAATTGTCCACCCGCTGACCGTCCTGGCCCTCGGAAATTTCCTCCCACCGGGCCCCTGATCTTTTGTCCGGTTGTTGGGGTTTTCCCGAATCCCTGTCCCTGCTCATGAATTACGGAATGTCCTTTGCTGTCCGGATTTGGGCCCCAGATGCCGCCAATTGAAAAAATGCGGGCGTTCGGTTACTATGAACTCGGCCTATTTTTGCGGGTTTTTCGGGGTTTTAGCCCCCGTTGCGCATACCGAATACAATCGGCCTTCGAGGCTCGGAGCCCCCTGAAAACGCTTTTGCTCGCTGACAAATCGGCGAGCTGCCTTCCGGCCCATAGCGCAGGACAAGCCCGCACCAAAAGTAGCAGCGGACCCGGGGAGCACATCTCCCCTCCGCTTCCTAATTCCAGCGCCGCCGATGCGCATCGACGGCCGCGACGTCATATGCCCCAACGGGTGTAGGAGCCAACTACCCAAAATGAAACGGATGCTGATCAATGCCACCAACCCGGAAGAGCTTCGGGTGGCGGTGGTGGACGGCCAGAAGCTTCTCAACCTGGATATCGAGAACGCCGCCCAGCAGCAGAAAAAGGGGAACATCTACAAGGGCCGTATAACCCGGATCGAGGCCAGCCTCCAGGCCGCCTTTGTGGAATACGGCGGTGACCGCCAGGGTTTTCTCCCCATCAAGGAAGTAGCGCGGGAATATTATCCCCGCGACGAGCAGGGCAAAACCCCCTCCCCCCGGAAAATCCGGATCCAGGATGTCCTCTCCGAGGGCCAGGAGCTAATCGTCCAGGTTGACAAGGAGGAGCGCGGCACCAAAGGCGCCGCGCTTACCACCCTGCCGAGCCTGGCGGGCCGCTTCCTGGTCCTGATGCCCAACAACCCCCGCGCCGGCGGAGTCTCTCGCCGGATCGAGGGCGAGGACCGCAAGGAGATGCGCGACGCCCTCAACACCCTCGAGATTCCGGACGGGATGGGCGTCATCATTCGGACCGCCGGCATCGGCAAGAGCTCCGAGCAGCTCCAGCGGGACCTGAACCACCTTCTGCAGCTTTGGCATTCCATTGTTGAACAGTCGGAAAAGAATCCCGCTCCGGTCCTGATCTACCAGGAAGGAAACACCGTAATCCGGGCGCTGCGGGACAATTTCGAAGAGGATATCGGCGAGATCCTGGTGGACGACCAGGACGTGGTGCAGACTGCCCGGGACTTCATGCAGGCCATCATGCCGGAGTGCGTGAACCGGGTTAAGCCGTACAAGGATTCCATTCCCCTGTTCTCGCGCTTCCAGATCGAGCACCAGATCGACACGGCCTACAGCCGGGAGGTCCCGCTGGAGGGCGGCGGATCGCTGGTGATCGACCCCACCGAGGCCCTGGTCTCCATCGACATCAACTCGGCGCGGGCCACCAAGGGTGCGGACCTGGAAGAAACCGCCCTCCAGACCAACCTGGAGGCGGCCGAAGAGATTCCACGGCAGCTGCGCCTGCGCGATGTCGGCGGCCTGATCGTCATCGACTTCATCGACATGAAGCGCAAGCGCAATATCCAATCCGTGGAGGACAAGCTCCGCCAATCGGTGAAGGCGGACCGGGCGCGCATCAAGGTGGGCAAGATCTCCCGCTTCGGGCTCATGGAGATGTCCCGCCAACGGTTGCGGCCTTCCCTGGGCGAGGCCACCCACACCGCGTGCCCCCGGTGCAGCGGCCAGGGCCGAATCCGTACCACCGAATCGTCGGCCCTGCACATTTTGCGGGTTCTCGAAGAGGAAACGCTCAAGGAGAACACGGCCTACATCGACACCCGGGTTCCGGTGGAGGTGGGCTCCTACCTGCTCAATGAGAAGCGGGGTGCCCTCGCACAGCTGGAGGAGCGGTACCAGGTCCGGATCACAATCATCCCGGATCCCAACATGGTCACTCCGGATTACGCCATGGAACGGGGTCGGGCCAAAGACTCGGAAACCAAGGGGGGCCGGGCGCTCAGCTATCAGCAGATCCCCAGGCCCGAGCCTGCGGCAAGTCCCCGGAGTGAGGAGGAGCCCGCGCCCGCCGAGGAAAAGGCGCCCCTCTCCCCCACCGCGGTGGCACCGCCCTCCGTGGCGGAGGAAAGCACGGCTTCCGTCGAGGAGCCGCAAGAGCAAGAGAAGGCGCAAGCCGACACTTCCGCGAAGCCAAGCTTCTTGAAGCGAATCCTCAAGGCCCTCTTCGGCGAACATGCCACCGAAGAGGCCTCGGGTCCCGAGCCCCAGAAAGAAGCCCCAAGTACTCAGGAGCCGGAGCCGGCTCCCGCCAAAGCCAAACAGTCCGATGCCAGTCAGACCCAGTCCACCGGTGGTGGCCAGGAAGGCAAGGGCGACGGGCAAAAGGGCCGCCAGACCCAGAAAGGCGGGGGCCGCAAAGGCGGCAACGGCCAGAAATCCGCCCAGGAGGGCAAATCTTCCTCCGGCGGAAGGAAGCAGCGGGATGGCCGCAAGGCCAACGGGGGCAAGAAGGCCCCCCAAGGGGCCCCGCAAGCCGCCTCCTCGAAGGATTCGGGTACCGAGAAAGCCGCCAAGAACGCCGGCGATTCCGGCGGCGCCAAGGGTGGGCGAGGAGGTTCCCAGGGCAAGCCAGGCCAACCGGGGAAAAAGGGCTCCGGACAAAAAGGTGGAAAGCAGCAGCCGGAACGGCCTGTCACGGAGCGGGTAACGCCCCCCAAGCCCTCCACGGAGGATATCCGGGTGCCCGCGCACACGGCCGATTTTTTCGAGGAAGCCGAATCGGGCTCCAATGAGGAGCATGCCTCTGGGGAGCACCGGGAATCGTCGGAAAATTCCGGCTGATCGGAAACGGCTGGCTTAAGCTATGAAAAGCCCGGGTGATACCCGGGCTTTTCAATGCCCTTTTCGTTGCTATCGGTCGGGAGACCCTCCGCGGGAGTCCTCTTAGAAATCATAGGCCCCGAATTCTTGATCCAGGGCATCCAGCTTCTGGTGTCCTTTGCTCGTGAGGCGGAGTCCGAAAGAAGTGGGTGCCAGGAGCCCCTTGCCTAGGAGCTCAGCCTGCTTTTCCTTGATCGAGCCCCTGTCCAGCCCCAGATGATCTCCCAGGAATTCATAGACTTCCCCGTTCCAGGCCGCCTGAGCATGGGCGCTAAGCACGATATGGTCATCCATGGTTCCCCCGGCTGCCGGGTAGCCCGTTCTGTCTTGCAACTAAAGCAACCCTGTGGAAGCCGTTTGTCTTTAATACATTTGGCCTCCATACGCCGCCCGGGTTCCATTTAAAATAATTTGTCGTCGCCAGGTGACATGGAACAGGCGTGCCCCATGTGAACTTTCGCGCTTTCGGATAGGGATGCGTCTATTCTCTCGGCGAAGGGAATTCGCTTTCCGGGGGCTCCCGATCCTCGAGGAGATGCGTAACCTGGAACGGCAGGAGGACGGAACCGGCCAATCGGGGACCGTGGGGGTGTGCTCCTTCTGAAAAGTTTCCATATCCTCGGCGATTCTGCGCGCTTCCTCGACTTTCTCCCGGCTTGCGCCCAGGAACGCCGCATGGTCCGCCCACTCGCGAATGGTCTTGGGCGCGGTAATACGCAGGACTTCTTTTACGCCCGCCAGGAGTGGCGATTCGGTGCCTCAAACGGGGTCAATGAGCCTCTGATCGGGATTCGCATCGAGCGGGCACCGCCCTTGTTGCCCCATGGGACGGGGAAGCGCCCTGACAGCCCAACCCTCTCCGCCAGCGCTTTCCCTTTCTACTTATACAGCCCTTGTCACATCCTGCCGGATTGGGGAGGTCCCCACCGACGCGCACCCCCATAGAGAATGGGTTCTCCAGGTCGGGAAGCGGCCGAATTGGCGGGTCAATTCGGTGCGGGCCATTTCCGGTTTTGGGATGGGAAATTCCCGTATCTCTCCCAAACCGATTGCCCAAGGCAGGTCCCTATCCGACTACTATAGGATGTAAGGCATTTTATCCTGGTTCCTGGACGCCATGGCCAGGGCGCAGCAGCTCCCCGGGGCAGATTCGGAGGGAGGCCGATGCAAGCTGCACCGGCCATGGAGCCCATGATCGCATACCAGGCCTTCACCGGAGGAAAGGGGTGAAGGTTTGACAGGGGAGCCGTATTTCGCTAAATTTTCAGATCTCGCTTCCCCGGTAGCTCAGTTGGTAGAGCAGGTGACTGTTAATCACCCTGTCGCTGGTTCGAGTCCGGCCCGGGGAGCCACCCAGGCATACTATAAACCGCCCCCTCGGGGCGGTTTTTTTGTGTCGGGGCATCGGCCCGAGGCACTACCTTGCCCCCCGCATCCGGAAAGCTCCTCTTCCCCCGAGATCACTTTCCCCGGTCAGCGGCTTGCGGTACCGGCCATTCGGTTCGCGCCATGGCGTCCGGACAGCTCAGGGGCACCACGGCGGGCTCCTCAGTTGGTTGTCTGCCGCGGGGGACGCCCGGTCTTTACGCGCTCCAGGCTTTCGAACGCCTCGCGGAATTTCCGTTCATTGGCCCAGCCCAAATGCTTGAGCGCCGCTCGTACCACCTCACTCCGGGTCGGTGTCCGCAGCCCCATGCCATCCGCCAGCTCTTGGATGTCGGCAATGAGCGCTTCGTCGCTGGTCGGCAGGGTGAATGTACAGCGCTGTACCCGACGTCCGCTGCCCCGCGTGCTGCTTTGTCCGACACTGCCCCCGCTCGCCGATTCGTTTTCGGTTTCCCTACGCATGCTGGATCCCTTATGGAATGAAAATTTCATAAATTTGTCTCCCCCGGCCCGGATGTCCCGGCCGTGTAGCCATTCTTTACAGTGGACATAATTGTTCATTCCTGTAAATGGGTTAAACCAGGTTCCGGGGAATGGAGGTATTCCAGTTCTTCGAAAATACCCGCGTGTCCTCCTCATAGGCATCCAGCTCGGCCCGGATATGGAAATTATCCGCGTCACAGGTCAAAACCGTCCGGGTGACGGTCTTGACCGCCCAATCCCCCCGCCGGAAGGCGCGGATGCAATAAGTCTCTCCCCGGGGAGAATGGAAATTGTCGTTCTCGAAGGAGTACCACTCGTTGGTGCGGCGCTGGACCTCGGTTTCCGTGGGCTCAATCCGGTAGGTGCCTTCGTCGTTGATCACCTCCAGCGTGGAAACATCCCCGGCCAGATCGCGGATAACCGTCCAGCGGTGGTCCTCCAGCTGGAGCATGGTCATGGGGGTGGATGGCCCCACCTCGGGCTCCTCGAAGCCCCGCAGTATCCCGTCCACTTCGCTTGCCGGCCGCACCGGCAGCAGGAAATAGGAGGTCCCGGCGTACACCGTGAGCTGGACGGGCTCGGGGGGCGGCCAGGCGAGCGGCCAGTACGAGGTGGAGATGGAAACGCGCAGGCGGTGTCCGGCCGGGAAAGACTGGGCGATATCGTTCAGCTGCAGCCGGACGCGGTACCGCTGACCCGGATCCAGGGGCTGGGGATGCTCGTGGCTCTCGCGGTGCGTAAGGTTGAGCAGGCCGTAGGTATTACGCGTGGCCTTGCCATCCGCAGCCACGTCCGATAAGCGCACGGCCACCATGGCAACGGGCTGATCCGAGACCAGATCCAGTTCCATGACCGGCGCCCCCAGGATCTCCAAATCCTCGCTCAGGGGCTCGGAATCGAAGATCAGCGCCCCGCCGTCCTCTTCCCGCTGATCATGGGGAAGGTCCGGGGGGGCGGTGTAGGAGCACCATTTGCCCGCGAACAGGCCCACCGACAGCGGAGACCGGATGGTCATGGGCTCTTCGGTGACCCGGGTGCCGGGCTCTTCCAGCTTCCGCGGGGCAAGGGGCATTCGGCGTGTCTCGATATTCGTCGAAGGCCAGCTCTCCTCACCCACCCACCGCCCGGGACGGAACTTGTACATGGTGGTAGGGGGTACGGAGTCCTGCATCCATACCCGCAGCATGGGCTCGTCCATGACGCCCGTATCCACGCCCTTTAGCCAATGATCCCACCAGCGCAGGGCCTCCTGCAGAAAGCCGATGGCCGGCCCCGGCTTGCCCAGGTGTGGATACTTATGGCTCCAAGGGCCGATCAGGCCTTTCCGGGGGACATCCAGGTTGGCCAGCATGCGGAAAACGGCGTTTGTGTAGCCGTCGGCCCAACCGCTGACCGCGTAGACCGGGCACCGGACACTCGAATAATCCTCGCATATGGACCCATGCTTCCAGTATTCGTCCCGGTTCTGGTGACGCAGCCATTTCTCCAGCCACAGCCCGGAGCCATCCAGCCGACGGAGCCACATATCCCGCCAGCGATCCCCGACTATGGCCGGATCCGGCGGACAGGAATTATAGGCGAACATGACTGATGCCCAGGAGAGGTTATCGCCCAGCAGGCAGCCCCCCATGTGGTGCACATCGTCGGCGTACCGGTCGTCGGTGGAGCAAACCGTGATGACGGCCTTGAGCTCGGGGGGCTGAAGGGCGGCCACCTGCAAGCCGTTGAAACCGCCCCAGGATATGCCGATCATGCCAACGTTGCCGTTACACCAGGATTGCCGAGCGAGCCAGCGGATGACCTCCGCGCCATCATCCAGCTCCTGCTGCAGGTACTCATCCGCAAGAATCCCGTCCGAATCCCCCGATCCTCGCAGGTCCACCCGGACCGAGGCGTATCCGTGCCCGGCGAAATAGGGATGGTTCTGGTCATCCCGCTCCCGGGTCATATCCCGCTTGCGGTAGGGAATATATTCCAGGATGGCCGGTACGGGCGCGGACTCGGCGCCCTCGGGCAGCCAGATCCGGGCAGCCAGCCGGGTACCATCGGACAACGGAATCCAGACGTTTTCCAGTTCCTGAACATGGCGCGGAAATTCGCGGACGGTCTTCATGTTGATCCTTCCCGACGCTATACAGATGGGTCCATTCCATCCTCATATTAATCCCGCAGCCAGAACTCGGCATCCGTTCGAGGGAGCTGGCGACCCGTTACCGCCCGTCCCGTAGCGGTCCTTCCGACGCGGGTCTTGCAATAGGGAGCGGTTCATGTCCTTTATGGAGCCCGTTTCCGCCCGCACTCATACGGAGGCCGATGTGCTTTTCCCGTTCACGACCCGACTACTGCCTCCCCTCGTACTCCTCTTGCTTCCGACCGCGGCGTTCTGCGGCTCCCCCGCCCTGCAGCTGAAAGGAACCTTCCAGCCGGGCGGGATGGTCCTGGGCAAAACCAGCCCCGGAACGACGGTCATTTTCCGGGGACAGCCTCTCCGCGTATCCGAAAACGGAGCCTTCCTTCTGGGGTTCGGTCGGGATGACCAAGGGGAAGCAGAACTGACCCTTGTCTCGGATTCCGGAGAAAAGCGCACCGAGGTCCTGCGCATCCCGCCTCGCGATTACCCGACCCAGCGCATTGAAGGACTGCCCGAACGGCTGGTCACCCCGCTTCCCCGGGACCTGGCGGACATCCTCCTGGATCGGATCATGGTCCGGGAGGCGCGCAGCCACGAATCAGCCCTTTCCGGGTTCCGCAGCGCGTTCCAATGGCCTGTGGACGGGCGGATTTCCTCGGTTTACGGCTCGCAGCGGATCTTGAACGGAGAGCCACGCCAGCCGCACTTGGGCGTGGATATCGCCGCCCCGGCCGGGACCACGGTCCGGGCGCCGGCCCCCGGTCGCGTACGCCTGATCGCTGAGGACCTGTTCTTCTCGGGCAAGACGCTGGTGGTGGACCACGGCCACGGCCTCAGCTCCTCCTATCTCCATCTCCGCGAGGTCATGGTGGAGGAAGGGACGTTACTGCGGCAGGGACAGCCCATGGCCAAAGTGGGATCCACTGGCCGGGTTACGGGTGCCCACCTGGACTGGCGCCTCACCCTGTTCGGATGCAGTCTGGACCCGGTCCTGGTGGCCGAGGGGAATCCCGATCGCTGATATGTCGTGGAAGTGGAATTCTGTTCTGTATGCGTATCCATGCGGATAGCATTGAAGCGGCCCGGTATTCCCCGGGCCGCTTTTTTGGTCCAGCCTGATGCGGAGGAGCCGCGATCCTGGCAGGGGGTGCGTGGTGCTACCTGCTTGGTTGCGCACCGGCATGTTTTGGGGGGCTACGGTAGTCGCCTGCACCTCTTTCGAAGGCGGCAAGACCTGGACTGGGGTGGACCCATTCCGTTGGACAGTCAGCAGGCCTTGAGAAGTAAACGGGCTTTGGGGGCTCCTCAGGCTTCGGT